>JAFXJT010000064.1 GCA_017532085.1 Oscillospiraceae bacterium
AGAAACCAAAAGAGGGAAGGGAGATGGGAGTCCCTTGGACGAGCACTCCCGTCCCTTTTGTGGTGTCTCCCCCGATGGATTCTGTGTATGGTTGGTCATCATCACAAACGCTCTAAACGGATGTTGACCGCAAACGCTCAGACGATGCAAATAGTTGCAAGGGGGCACCACAAGAGGAGGGGGAGGTCGCTTACCGCCGTCCAAGGACGGCTTCGCTCATCTCCCCTTCCTCTTAAGGTTCCCCCTTCCGATCCCCCTCCGTTATCTCCATCCCCTCTATTCAACAGGACGGAAAGCAACGAAAAAACACGAGGATTCCATGCTATCCTACCAAGCGCATTCAAAGCCTCCGAGGCAGAGGCAGACTTTCCATGCAGTGAAAAATGAGGTGCTCCATCTATTTCGGCAGCCATTCTCTGTCCGTGATCCCTTGCCCCATAGAGGGAAAGGAGTCAAGGAAGAGGGGGCACGGGGGAGAAACCAAAAGAGGGAAGGGAGATGTGAGTCCTTTGGACGAGCACTCCCGTCCCTTTTGTGGTGTCTCCCCCGATGGATTCTGTGTATGGTTGGTCATCATCACAAACGCTCTAAACAGATATTGACTGCAAACGCTCAGTCATGCAAATAGTTGCAAGGGGGCACGGGGGAGAAATCCCCCAAAACCAAACAAAAAAGCCGCTTCTGATCATCATCAAAAGCGGCTTTCTCTCTGTTTGCTTTGCTCAGTTTGTCTGCTCACAATTGCAAATCGCTCCTGTGGGACAAACATCACAGCAAGTTCCACATCCGGTACACTTGCTATAATCAATCACTGCATGATTGTTTTCTACATGAATCGCATGACTCATACACTTCTTCTCACAGATCCGACAGCCGATACAGCCAAGCTTACATACCGCTTTGGTCGCTTTACCGCTGTCACGCGATGAACATCGGACATCAATATGCTTCAGTGTGGAGCGCAATGAGATCAATCCATTGGGACATGCCTGCACGCAGCGTCCGCAAGCACGGCATAATCCGGGCTGTATATCTGCAATGCCATTCACAATCCGTATGGCATCATATTCGCATACTGCAGCACAATCACCCAGACCAATACAGCCATATGCACAGCCATTGCTGCCTCCATGCAGTCGTTTGGCTGCAGCACAGCTCTGAATACCATCATATTCATATTTTCGTGCCGTTGCCTTGCAATGTCCACGACAATGCAATACTGCAATTTCCGGTTTAATGGTCAGCGCTTCCGTACCCATCACAGCAGCAATCCGTACTGCGGTCTCTGTGCCGCCCGGACGGCATAAATTGGTTGCAGCACCCTTTGTCACAACTGCTTCTGCATAATCCGCACAGCCTGCATATCCACAGGCTCCGCAATTGGCTCCCGGCAGCAGTTCCTGTATGGATGCAATCCGCGGATCGGTTTTGACCGCAAACAGCTTGCTGGCTGTTACAAGCAAAATGCCTGCAAGAAGTCCCAATGCTGCAAAAATCAGAATCGGAATCAGATAACGTTCGATCATAGCGCCTCCTTATGACATGCCCGAAAAGGCAAGAAAGCTCAGTGATACAATAGATGCTGCCACCAGCGTTGCAGGAATCCCCTTGAAGGCTTTGGGAATATCCGCATATTCCATCCGCTCTCTTACTCCGGCGAACAATACCAGCGCAAGCGTAAAACCGATGCCTGCACACAATGCATACAGCAATGCTTTGCCATAACCTTCCATAAAGGTAGCTGAGGATGCAAAATGATCCACATTCAGCAGAGTAACGCCCAGCACCGCACAATTTGTGGTGATCAAAGGCAGATAAACGCCCAATGCACGATACAGCGGCGGCAGCAGCTTTTTCAGCACGATCTCTACAAGCTGTACAAACAACGCAATGACCAGAATAAACGCCATTGTCTGCAAATAGGCAAGAGATCGAGGCAAAAGCAGCAGCATATAAATCGGATAAGTAATGGCAGTGGAGCATACCATCACAAAAATGACAGCCGCACCCATTCCGATACTGGCACTGATTTTCTTGGATACGCCTAAAAACGGACAGCAGCCCATGAATTTCGATAACACAAAATTATCAGTCAGAATGGCAGACAGCATAATACCAAGAATACTCATTGGGAACAGCCTCCCTTCGATGCCGCACAGGTCGCTGCATTGGGACATCCCGTGCAGCCTGCAGTACGCGGCGGCTCTCGATGGGCAATTCGATTCACCAATGCAATCACACATCCCAGCACAAAGAATCCGCCGGGTGCAAGCGTCAGCACCGATACGGCATTCTGCTCCATCACCGAAATGCCAAACAGTGTACCGGCTCCAAACAGCTCACGCACAGAGCCAACCAGCAGCAATGCAAGCGTAAAGCCTAAGCCCATTCCGGCACCATCCAGTGCGGAGCGAATTACAGTATGCTTGCAGGCAAACAGCTCTGCACGTCCCAGAATAATACAATTGACTGTAATCAGCGATAAGAACGTACCCAAAGCCGTATACAGCTCCGGTACAAAACCGTGCAGCAGGAACTCCACCATGGTGACAAAGCCTGCAATGATTACAATATAGCAAGGCAGCTTCACTGCCTGAGGAATCACACGGCGCAGCAGTGAAATCACCACATTCGATCCAATCAGCACTAAGGTTGTGGCAATGCCCATACCCAAAGCGTTTTTCGCCTCCTGCGTTACGGCAAGAGTCGGGCACATACCCAGCAAACCGACCAGTGTGGGATTTTCCCGAATCAGTCCCTTACACAACTCCTGCCGCAGACTGCATGATGTTTCTGCATCAGCCATGCGTCATCGCCTCCTTATTGGTCTGATAGGTTTCCAGCACAAGATTGACCGCATTCTGTATGCCCTGTGCGGATTTGGTGGCACCGGCAATCGCATCATAAGCATCGGTTGCCTTCTGTCTGCCGAGAAATTGCGAGAGGAAGGCATCCTCCTGCACCTTTGCTGCCTGGGTGGGAGAATCCGCAATAGATACCACACAAATCCCGCAGACCGCTCCTTCTGCATCCAGACCAATCAGCAGATGCTGGCCATCCTTTTCATAGCCGCTGGATGTCACATCGAAAATCAGCCGTCCATCGGTATCCCGTATCACCTGATGGATGCCCTCATATTGCTGCGGCAGCGCCGTATATTCCGCCTCGCCAAAGGCCTGTGTCAGACTCTCCTGCAAAGCAGCCTGTTCGGTTTGTGCGATTTTATCCGCTGTCAATGCATTGGCGAATGCCAGCATGCCGCAGACTGCCGCACTGATGACTGTCAGCACCAAAGGCGCTTTGATGCTTTCACGCATGATCCTTCGCCTCCTGTTTCTGCCGTACAGCGCCGAAGGGTCTGACCACCGTCAGACGATCAATCAGCGGAGTCACAAGATTCATCAGCAAAATCGCAAAGGATACGCCCTCCGGATAGCCGCCGTACTGCCGGATCACAAAGGTCAGCAAGCCGCAGCCGATGCCGAATATCACTTTTCCGCCTGTGGTCACAGGGGTTGTCACATAATCCGTTGCCATAAACACAGCGCCCAGCAGCATACCGCCTGCCAGCAGCTGATACAAAGGATCATCGCCTGCTGCCAGACTGCACAGCGCTGCAGTTCCCAGAAATGCAGCGGGAATCACCGGCTGCACGATCCCCCGCAGACACAGATACAATCCGCCCAGCAGAATGGCTGCCGCACAGGTCTCACCGATACAGCCTGCGGTATTGCCCAAAAACAGATCCCAGTAGGAAGCATTCCCCGATACCAGCGGCGTTGCCGATACCACTGCATCACTGTGCGGTGCCTGCCATGTGGTCATTGCCGAGGAAAAAGAAATCAACATTACGATTCTGCCCACAATGGCAGGATTGGCAAAATTCTGTCCAAGACCGCCAAACAATTGCTTGACAAGCACGATTGCCGTAAAACTGCCGATCATCACCTGCCATAACGGAATCGTTGCAGGCAGATTCAATCCCAGCAGCAGACCCGTTACCGCTGCACTGCCATCCAGAATGGTTTGCTCCCGTTTCATCAGCACACGGCATAAGCCCTCATAGACCACCGCACTGGCTGTGCTCACAAACAGCACCAGCGCTGCCCGCAATCCGAAATTCAGACAGCCTGCAATGGCTGTGGGCATCAGAGCCACCAGCACACAAGCCATAATCCGGCTCGTGGTCATGGTGGATGAGGTATGGGGCGACGGTGAAACATATAACAGATTCAAAGATCGTTACTCCTTTCATTGCCGGATAACAAGCTCTTTGCCAGCTGATTGGTTGCCGCCAGAGGCCGTGAGGCCGGACACACATAGGAACAGCAGCCGCAGTTCATACAAAGCATGACCCGATATCGCTCCAATGCCTTCCGATCCTTTTGTGCATAGGCACGCTCCAATGCCATGGGCATCAGCTGCATCGGACAGGCACGCATACAGCGTCCGCAGCGGATACAGGCAGTCTGTTTGTGCGCGGGCAGCTCCTTCATGGCAAGCAGTCCGTTATTGGGCTTGCAGATGGGTGTATCCACAGAATACAGCGGCAGACCCATCATCGGACCGCCGCTGAGCAATCGCTTCATCTGTGCCGCATCATATTCTGCATATTCCAGCAGCAGCCGTACCGGCGTGCTGATGGGAACCAGCAGATTACAGGGCTTGCGGACTGCGGTACCATCCACAGTCACACGCCGCTCCACAAGCGGAATGCCCGTTTGCGTATATTGATACAAAAATGCACAGGTGCTGATATTCAGCAGCAGCACGCCATGATCCGCAGGCAAGGTGCCTTCGGTGATGACTCTGCCGGTGGTATGATAGATCAATACCTTCTCTGCCCCCTGCGGATACATGGATGACAACGGAATCACTTCGATTTCCGGATGCTCCCTGCAGGCTTCTGCCAGACGACGTATGGCGGCAGGCTTATTGTTTTCCACGCCGATCCGACAGCGGGCAATGGACATCAACTTCATGATCATGACAATCCCGGCAATACAATCCGCAGTCGATTCCATCATCTGACGGCAATCCGATGTCAGATACGGCTCACATTCCGCTGCGTTGACCACCAGCATATCCATGGGCTTTTGTGCCGAAAGCTTGATATGTGTCGGAAACCCTGCTCCACCCAATCCCACACAGCCCGAATTCCGTGCTGCCTCGATGAGCGCCTCTTTGGTATGCAGCTCCTTGGGCTGACAGGCAGGATGGATGGTCTGATTGCCATCCGATTCGATGACAACAGCGGGACATTTCGTGCCGTTTGCGCAAAGATGCTCCTGTATTGCAGTCACCTTGCCCGATACACTGGCGTGAATCGGTGCCGAAAATGCCTCTGTGGTTTCTCCGATCTGCTGTCCGACCATGACAGAATCGCCCACTGCCACCATGGGCCGGCAGGGCGCCCCCATGTGCATGGACATGGGCAGTATGACGGTTGCAGGCAGCGGCAGACGCTCTGTCTCTGCCCCTGCGGTATGCTTCCGATGGGAAAGATAAATGCCTTTGCATCGTTTCATGAATTGATTCGCCTTTCCGTGCTGCTTGCACGTTGTTGAAAATGCGCTGCAAGCCGAAGCTTCGGCAGCAATGTATGAAATAAACAGGCTGTCAGCACGCCCGAACAGATGCCTGCGGCTGTCAGCACCGGAAAATACCAGAATAATGCATCGCTTTGCAGCAATATGCTTGCGCAAAGCAATTGTCCAAGATTGTGCAGCCATCCCCCAAGACTGCTCATCAGCAGCAAAGAGCTGCCCAATCGCCACAGCAAAAGCATGCCCAGCAAAGAAAGCATACTGCCGCTGAAGGACAGCAAGCCCGCAGTCATGCCTCGTGTCAGCGCCGCCAATGCCGATTTGAGCACTGTGATCCCCAAGGCTTCGGAAAACCGCAGATGCAGCAGCGCATACATGGTGATCAATCCCGATAAGCCAATTCGGATGCCGCCCGGAAACGGCAGCAGTGATTCCAAAAAGGAAAAGGCTGCCGCCAATGCAAGCAGAATCCCATTGCGTGCCAGACGATAGATCGCTTGTGAATGCATCGTTCCATTGTGTTTCATGGGCATGCTCCTTATCCGATCACTGCATCCGGCAGCGGAATGCTGTCGGTATGGGCTTCGGTCACAAGCACCGTCAGCTGGCATGGCAGACAGACAATGCTCTGCCCTGCTGCGTCAATACGATGGCTTTTGCAGCAGATCTTGGCTTCACAGGGTGCCTCTGTCACAGAAATGGCGCCATCTGCCACACAGAATACAAAGCCCTCGGCACCTGCAATCTGCAAGGCTGGCTGCTCCTGCTCCAGATCCACAACAGCAAGTGTTATGCCGCCCATGGCAATGACTGCCTGCGTTCCCTTGCTGCGCAGCGGCAGCCATCCCGCCAGCACACTGCAAAGCAGAAGAATGGCAAGAATCACAACATCGGTGCCTTTGAAAAACACCATGGGTTTTTGTGCGTTCTTCATGGCTGCACCGCCTTTGCCGGTGCAAAGGAAAGCCCTTCGCTGCAATACACCTTCCCTGCGGTATCCACCGCAAGAATCCGATAATCCTCTGCCGACAGATGCTGCGAAAGTGCGGCGGTTCCGCCAAGATAAATATGTGTGGAGAGAAAATCCGCCATCAATCCGTTTTCGCAGAATACCGATACGGATGCAAGATCCGATTGGGATGGCGCACCGGTTTGCAGATCCAGAATATGACAATATTCACGCTCTCCGATGATCAGCGGTCTTGCATAGCTGCCGGATGTGCCGATCATGGTCACTGCCTGTGCCGATCCATGGGTCAATGTGACCGTTCCGAACACGCCTCCATCCGCCGGATCTGTGATCTGGACCGTAAAGGGCTGATGATCGGGCTTCTGACCATACAGCAGCACTGCAGAGCTTGCGGAAATGACACCATAGTCTGCATCACTTTCCCGCAGCTGTGCCGCTAAGACATCCATGGCATAGCCCTTTGCCACAGCACCCAGATCCAAACCGAAGCCTTCCGGCACCGATAGGATCCGTTCTGCCTCCAAAGCAATCCTTGTATCATCCACAAGCGCCATGGCTGCCAGGATATCGGACGAAGAAGGCAGTGCAGAGGCTGCCTCTGCCTGCTCCCACAAGGCGGTCAGCGGACGACAGCTCAGCTGTACTGCGCTGCCGAACCGTTTTTGCAGAATTGCCGTTTCCCGAATCAGCCGAGGCAGCGTATCCTCTGTGCAAACCACACGGCCTTCTGTTTGCAGTCTGCCGACTGTACTCTCCGCTGTATGACAATCCAGCTGCTGAGAAAGGGCAGTGAGCGTACCGATACATTGCTGCATCAGCGCTGCATCTCCATTGGTATCCAGCGTCAGCGTCACAACGGTATCCATTGCCGCCGTGGTTTGCTGATAGATCCCATTGCCTTGTGCATCGCCGCAGCCAAAGAGAACGCCTGTCAGCAGCGGAAAAATAATCGCAAAAAAGACTTTCTTTTTTATGGAAACCATGGTATAATATTGTTTTAGGAACGACGCTGGGGTTCCAGCTCATGACGGGTACGCTCAATACTGTCCTCGCTGATCTTAACCAGATTCAGCAAAGAGGATGCATACTCCGAAAAATCCTTGGAAAGCGTGGCTGTCGTCACATACAGATTCTCTGCCTCTTCTACCGCATCATTGCCGCCAAGCGCAATGCCGCTGGAGGCTGCTTTGATATTTGCCTCGCTCAACGAGATAATCGCATTGGCACTGTCATTGGCAACCACCTTCGGTACCCGGAACAGCTTCTGGTCATTGCGGGGACAGGCATTGTAGATAATACGAAACAGCTTATAGACCGAAAGCATCAGATACGAGGAAACCTCTCGGATCAGAGTAATGGAATTGGCTCTCTGAGAAAAGGAAAACAGCAGACTGATGGAATTGTTGATGATCTTGCGGTAAAACCGGATCACCTCATTGGATGGCATGGCATTGTTGCCGTCATCATCGGGAATCTCTTCGATGCTGATGGTTTTGCCCTCCGGTTCGGGGGTGCGTCCAAGCAGATAGTCGCAGGATACATTGTAATAATTCGCAATCTTCACCAGAAAATCCAGTCCGCATTCCCGAATGCCCTTCTCGTAATGAGACAGCAATGCCTGCGAAATACCCAGATCACTGGCTGCCTGCTTCTGACTGATTTTCCGTTCCTTCCGCTGTAATGTAATAATACGTGAAAAATCGGGATTCATATCTCGTTCTCCTTACCTTGTAATTTCACTTCCGATTCCCTTCCGCAAAATGCGGATACTTTATCATTATATAACAAATAGTATAATTTGTAAAGGGTTATCACAAAAAATATCGCACGAATTTTCGCCTCGTTTTTTGGTGATATCGCCAAAAATCCCCCTTTCCTCCCACCGATTGTACAGAAAGGATACTGTTTTCTATGAAAAGCTACCACATCAGTCTGATCCGTCACGGACAAACCAAAGCCAATGCACAGGGACTGTATATCGGCACAACCGATTTCCCGCTGACCGATAAGGGCAGAAATGAGCTGTATGATAAGCTGGATTCTTATGCCTATCCCAAGGTGGAACGGGTCTACAGCAGTCCGCTGGAGCGCTGTACCGAAACCGCAGAAATCCTCTTTCCCGATCGGGAAATCGTGATTGCGGAGGAGTTCAGTGAGCTGCATTTCGGTGCCTTTGAAGGCAAATCCGCTGAAGAATTGCTGGAGCTGCCCGCCTATCATGACTGGCTCAAGGGCGGTATGGAGGCACGTCCGCCGGAGGGCGAAAGCGTTTCGGAGCTTTGTGTGCGCACCTATCACGGTCTGCATCGCATCCTGCTGGAAATGATGCAGGAGGATTTTCGTCATGTCGCTATTGTGACCCATGCCGGTGTGATCGCCAATGCCATCGCCTGCTTCGGTGTGCCGAAGCTGGATCCCAAACAGATCCAATGTGCGCCCGGTGAAGGCTTCGAGCTGCTGATCACTGCGCAGATGTGGCAGCAGGCACAGGCCTTCGAGGTGCTGGGGCTGGTTCCCTATCTGCCCGAAGAATCCGAATGGTAACCATATCAGACAGAGGCTTTTATGGAATTTTTGATTACGATCATCATCCTGTTTGTTCTGCTGTTGCTGCTGGGCGTTCCGCTGCAGACATTGCTTACCATTGCAGTGATCCTGATCTTTGTGCTGCTGTGTCTGCTGATGCTGTTTTTTATGGGTACGCTCCTTTTTCTCTGCCGCTTCCGCTCCAAAACAGTACGATTTTGCCGCTTTCAATCCCATCCCCGCTTTGATCAGGCGGTCTATCTGGAGGAGGATTCCGGTTTGGAATTCGTCAATCTCTTTCCGGCAGAATCCGTCCTGCGCAGCAAAATCTATCACAATGCGCCTCAGAGACTCCTGCTGCTGTCTTCCGGCAGACATCGCTTTGCGTTCGATCGGCACAGCATCCTGATTCTGGTGCTGGGCTTCTTAGGCTCCGGTGCCGGTCTTGCCATCTTCTCGGCTTTGCTGATGTTCTTACGACAGATCCGTTAGCACGCCTCTTGACAAATGTTGTCGATTATGGTATAGTATTAAGAGTCTTTGACATCAAACCGTTGACGCGGAGAGACAGCAATCATGCCTTGACAGAGAGCCTGTATCGCTGAAGAGCAGGCAGAAAACAGATTGTCAGATAACCCGCTGAGGGCGCAGCCGGCTTTGCCGGAAAACTGCGACGGTTCGGCATCCGTAAATTGCCGTGGATCAGTGAGTATCCCGAACGTGCACGGTCTTGCGGCCGTGAATCAAGGCGGCACCGCGGATAAGCATATGATTCGTCCTTGATAGAACAGCACCATTGTTCTGTCAAGGGCGATTTTTATTCTTTGCAAACAATGGCTTTGCCCTTGAGACTGCCTCCAACGATGCGCTCCCTTGGGACTGCCTTCATGCAGAAAGGATGATGATATGGCGGATAAAAACGGAAGATTCGGCATTCATGGCGGACAATATGTCCCCGAAATGCTCATGAATGCGATCCATGAGCTGGAAGAAGCATATGAAACCTATCGGAAGGATCCCGCTTTTTTGCAGGAGCTTTCAACACTGCTGGATGAATATGCCGGCAGACCTTCAAGACTCTATTTTGCCGAAAAGCTGACCAAAACTTTGGGCGGTGCAAAAATCTATCTCAAGCGTGAGGATCTCAATCATACCGGCTCACATAAAATCAACAATGTACTGGGACAGGCGCTTCTTGCCAAGAAAATGGGAAAAACGCGCTTGATTGCAGAAACCGGTGCCGGTCAGCATGGCGTTGCAACGGCTACCGCTGCCGCTTTGATGAATATGGAATGCGTCATCTATATGGGTGAGGAGGA
>JAFXJT010000065.1 GCA_017532085.1 Oscillospiraceae bacterium
CCGAGTATTGCCTTGCCGTTGTAGTGGCGCAGGCCGGCTTCGGCAGCTTCCGGATCAGCGGAGTCTATCAGCAGCGGCACATTGGTATAGCTCTGGATCTCCTTTACAGCGCTTGCCATCATCTCCACCTCATCCACAGAGGGGACCGCTACATTGACGGAAAGGATCGCTGCACCTGCTTCATCCTGCGCGGTCGCAAGGTCAATCAGTGCCTCCAGATCTTCCTCCTGCAGGGCCTCGGCGAGAGAAGCATCGTTACCGATCTGATTGCCGATGACATGTACACCGTCAACAGGCAGAGTCACAATATTGGTGCAGACAGCAGCGGGAACCGCTTCGCTTCTCAGAGAAAAGTCTGCTTTCTTTCCTGCAATGTTCTCACCGAGGAAGCGAATGTAATCGGGATTGGTGCCGCAGCAGCCGCCCATGATGGTAACGCCCAGATCCAGGAACTTTGCCATCTCCTGGCCGAACTGCTCGGGGGTAATATCATAAGTGGTCACGCCGTTCTTGGTAACAGGCAGACCGGCATTGGGCTTTACAATAATCGGCAGGCTTGTCCAGGGCAGCAGCTTTTTGACGATATCATAAATCTGAATCGGACCAAGAGAGCAGTTGATACCGATAGCATCTGCACCGAGACCTTCCATCGTCAGCGCCATCGCGGAAATGCTGGTACCGGTAAAGGTGCGGCCGTCCTGCTCAAAGCTCATGGTGACAAATACGGGCAGATCACTGTTTTCTTTGACTGCGAGCAGCGCGGCTTTTGCTTCGTAAAGATCAGTCATGGTCTCGATGGCAATCATGTCAACGCCTGCCTTGACGCCCGCTCTCACCTGCTCTGCAAACAGCTCGTAGGCATCATCAAAGCTCAGCATGCCCATCGGCTCCAGCAGCTCACCGAGAGGGCCGATATCCAAACCGACCATACCGCCGTAAGGAGCAGCTGCTTCTTTTGCGATGGTTACGGCTGCAGTAACGATCTCCTCCACAGAATAAGACGTTCTTGCCAGCTTGTGGGCGTTGGCGCCGAAGGTATTGGTATAGACGATCTGCGATCCGGCGGCAAAGTAAGCGCTGTGCACACCCTTGACCACCTCGGGATGAAGTATGTTCAGCGTTTCGGGATTTTCACCTAGCTTGAGTCCAGCAGCCTGAAGCATTGTGCCCATGCCGCCGTCGAGCTGAATGATCTCTTTGTTACGCAGTTTTTGACGAATGTCCACAGGTGATCCCTCTCTTTCAAAGGAATGATTTATAGTCAGTTATTCCGCGTTTCTTGCATCGATCAGGGTACGGACACTTCCACTGATCCGCTGTGCAATTTCCGGCTTGTTCATTGTGTACAGATGGATACCGGCAACACCGCTGGAAAGAAGATCAACAATCTGCTCGGTAGCGTAGGAAATGCCTGCATCCTGCAGCGCCTCGGGACTGTGTTCGTATCTTGCCATCATGCGGACAAATTTCTTGGGCAGAGAAGCACCGCACATAGAAACCATACGCTCGATGTTCGCTTTGTTGGTCACCGGCATAATGCCTGCGTGAATCGGCACATTGATACCGGCCACATCACACAGCTCC
>JAFXJT010000066.1 GCA_017532085.1 Oscillospiraceae bacterium
AATAATCAAAGAAGCTGTCAAAATGGGCGATAATACGGCAATAAGCGACTGACCGCCCTCATAAATCAGTTAATGAGATATGATTCTGCCGTCAAAGATCAGACGATCAATCCATCGCTGATCTCAATAATGCGGTCGCACTGCTGTGCAACGCCCATATCATGGGTAACAATAATGACGGTTTTCCCTTGCTCATTGAGTTGCTTGAACACCCCCATGATCTCAGCGGCGGTTTTGGTATCCAATGCGCCTGTTGGTTCATCGGCAAGAATGACACTGGGTTCGTTGACAATGGCTCGTGCGATGGCAACACGCTGTTTTTGGCCGCCCGAAAGCTTATTCACAGGCTTTTTTGCCATGGAATCCATGCCCACGGATGCCAAAGCTTTCATGGCAAGTGCTTTGCGATTGGGCTTTTTCTTGGAGGCAAAATCCAGCGGCAGCATCACATTTTCAATGGCGGAAAAATCATCTACCAGTGCAAAATCCTGCATGACCATGCCGATTTTTTCGTTGCGGATGCGGGCATATTGTCGCTCGGATAACTTTTGGATGAGCACGTCATCGATTTTGTATTCTCCCGATTCGTAGGAATCAATGCACGCCAGAATATGCAGCAAGGTGGATTTTCCTGCGCCCGATTTGCCGATAATGGCGACCATTTCTCCGTCTTCAATGGTAAGAGAAACGCCCCTAAGCGCTTCAAATTCGTTGGCTTTCTTGGGATTATAGATCTTATGAATGTTCGATAAAGTAATCATAGCGGCTCCTCCTTATGCCTGCGTCAGAATTTCTTTTGGGGTATTTTTGCCAATGATCAGTAAGGGCATCAGCATGGATATGCAGAGATACAGCATAACCACACCTGCCAATGTACCTGCAAGGGGTAGATTGAGGATCAATCGGATGCTGTCACCAAGGGCAGTGTTCTGCAGAATGATCCAGGCAACGCCTGTGCAGATGACGGCTGCTCCGCCTATCATCAGGGATTGTGTCAGATTGATCAGAGCGCATTGCTTCCAGCGCAAACCCGTGAGATAAAACACAGTGTAATCCCGCAGACGGCTGCGTACACCCAAAGCGGAACTGCTGATGCTGCTGACAGCCGTAAGAATCAGCAGCACCACAATAATGGGCAGCAGATTGAACACCTGGTGATAGAGATACAATTTGCTGTTCTCGTCAATGATTTCCAGCTTCCAGGCAGTGGGCTTGCCAACGGCACCCAGCGCAGATGCTCCCTTCGCCCCTTCCTTCAGAACGTCCTCGGTGGCAGTATCTTCATATAGTACCATCATGGTACCGCTATAGAAGAACTGAGCCTTTTCGGAATGCGCTTCCAGTTGTGTACGGGAAAAAATCATCAGCGGCTGGTCAATGCTTTCGCTGTAACTGCGGTAAAACAGATGGAAGGTATCGGCTGTGGCACCGGCATTGGTACCGGTAAGACCGGCAACCGGTGCGCCGTCTTCCAGCATACCAACAACTTTTACCTGCATATCCTCCTTGAGCCACTGCCCGTCCTGTTCGTAATCAATCTGAACCGTAATCACATCACCTACCTGCGTATTGCCTGTGTGATTGGAAACGACTACCTCAGGCATATCGCTTGTACTTTGGGGAGAAAGCCATCTGCCCTCCGAAAGCATAGGTGTATAGGCATTCAGGATATCATCCCCGTAGGCAAGGACCTTATAGAATCCGCCATTGGTTTCATAAGTAATACCTGTACCGTAGGAACTCAGGATCTGTTGGGCCTGCGGGAAGTAGGACATCATCTTTTCTTCCGCGGTAACAGGGTACAGCATGCCGTCTTCCCGTTCCGCATTGGGCTGCGTCGGGTAGGCGATCAGTAACCCCTTGCTTTCAAAAGCCTCCCGGAAAGGGGTATAGCGTTCAAATCGCAGAGAGATAGAGCTAACCATGACAGCGGTCAGCAGCAAAGCGGCCGTTAATTGCAGCACTGTCGCCAGATGCATAGGCCATCCGCTGCGAAGAGTGCGGCAAGCAGTTTTGAAAATCATATTGTACAGCCTCCTTTCCCGTTAACGTTGTTTCCAAGCATCCAGCACAGAACGCCTGACGTGACAATAAATCATAACACTCAGCATCAAAAGCATAATGCCCAGATACATCCCAAAGATGGCGGCATAGACCCACGGACGATACGATTCTTCCATGTAGGGGAAAATATCCGCAAGCACCTGCTGCATCAGAGGGATATACACCGCCAGACCCAGCCCATATACAGGCAGAGAGATCAGCAGACATTCACCCAGATACATCCGTACCGCTTTGCCGATCTTACAGCCGCAGATACGATAAATGGCAAGGGTTCTGCTGCGCCGCTTGAGGATGAAATAATACAGCATGGCAAAGTTCAGAATAGAAAGCACGGCGATCAATGCGGCGATGAGCATGATGTTGCTGTACAGATACATGCTCTCGTTATCCGGGAAGGAAAGCTCCTCAAACACAAATACATCAGGCAATACTTCATTGGCTGTTTTCTTCAGCGTGTCAAAGGTATCCTTGTCCACATTGCGATCATACAGAAAAGCCACATAACCACCAAGCACCAGATCATCCGGAGCCACAGAAAACGGGATCTGCGGCAAAGACAGGTGACTATGCTTGCCCACAATGCGGAAGGATTGCCCAAACACCGAGATGTGTTCGTCATCTATCCGCAGTGCATTGCCATAGACCTGATCATAAGCATCGATATGATCACCCAATACACCGGCAATGGCCACCGGCTCGCCGTTCAGCTCCTCTTCCGGCGTAAACCAGCGTCCCTCTGGCACATCGTTCTGTTTGTCTGCAATATCCAGATACATCTGACTGGTGACGAAGCCGCCATCCACATATTGGAAACGAAATGCAAAATTGCCCCACCATTCGCTGAGATTCCAATGCTCGTCCAGTCCGCTTTCGGATTGATAATGCTCCTCAGCGGCTTCCAGTTCCGCACGGAATGCTTCAAGCTTTGCTTCATCCTTCACATGGTCGGCAATGGAGCCAAAGTCTGACTCGCAGAAAATCAATGCAGGTGCTTTCCGCACCTCCTCGGGCAACGCCATCAGATAGTCCTCAAACTGTCCTTTGGTCAGCGTTTTGCCCTCCTGCACCGTAATGTTAACCTCCTTCAGCTCCAGTTGGGTCTCGTCACGAATGACATTGTAGTTCTGATACAGACCGTAGGAAAAATTCAGGATCAGCGATGATGCGAAAATGCACAGCAGCATGATTCCGAAAATTAATCGTTCCCGTTTCCACAGTCCCCGCAGATTGCGGATGATGTATCGCATAGAGTATCCCTCCCTTGTAATTTGACGGTGATTTGCCCGTCTTATATGGTAAACGTTTGAGTAGGGCGATTTTGTGTATTGCAAAATTAACTTTATAGGAATGCACAGAAATCGGAGCTCTTGATTGTTGAATAATACCAATGGGCGCAGATTTCCCCCGATTGGGCAATCCGTATGAAAACCGACAAACCGTCCAAATGATATATCATAACATAAAGAGTAATAAAATCAGAGAGGGATTTTGGACGAAAATAGAAAATGGGCGGATTTTTACAATCCGCCCATTGCTTTTTGATTCAGCAGGTATTATAACTACAAAATACCCTCTCGCAGGTGATTTTGCATTTTCAGACACAGAAAGATTTGATATACTGATACGGATTCTATTTTCGGATCACCCATCTTACCTCGGAAGTAGATATTTTCACGACAAGAGTGACTCGTTCATTCCATGAAAGTCGCTTATAATCATAAGGCGTGACACTAAGATTTACAAATTGCTTTCTTTCCGGAATGATTGCATGCACATATTTGGTGTTGTCATGTTTGTGTGTGGTTTTTTGGGCGACAATGCATTCCAGAATCCCCGAATCAAGAGGTGATACTTTTTTCTTGATAACCCCCTTACAAATTACATGCTCAATAATCAGCTCACATAGAAAGCCCATCAGAAGCGGAAAAAAGACTTCAGAATTTCTTTCTGTAAAGCTTTTGATAAGAAAGAAAGCCATAAGAATCGTAACGATCGTGAAAAATACCCAGATTGCACTGATGCCGCCATATTTGAATGGTCCAAGTAAGCGTTCTTTCAGGTTTATTTTCGCATTTTCCGCAGGAGTAATTGAATCCACTACATCTTTCAGATCAGCCATTGCATAATCAGTGTATTCTGATGAATCTCCAAGCAGTTCATTATGTTCATATTTGCTTGTGATGGAACTATAATCCACTGCTTTCTTCGGAACGCATATCATATAAGGTGATTTCGTATTGTGATTTACAACCACAAGAACGGTTTTTCCTTCTTTTATGACACGGGTACTGTAAATCGATACAATTTGTTTACTTCCGTGAAGAGCAATCGTATGATATGCACCAAGAGTAATATTCTTGGTGCCTCGTTTCAAGACAGTAGCTACTACTTCGCCCGGTGAAACCTGCTGATTGGCTGCAATTACCTGATTTCTTCTTTCTATGTAAATCGCCAGTGAGATCCCAATCGTATAAAAGTTTACTGCACACCAGATAAACAATTCCATCCAGTCAATAGGCTCACCCTTTAAGATATGATTGATATAATAGAGAAAAGTACATACTGCAAAAATACAGAATAATACAAACACCATCCCCGAAAGAGTGAAAATACTATTGAACTTTGATTTATAAGAAAAATTCACTGCCTTATATTCAGATTCAGTAATCGCTCTGGTTTTTATCTGGTGGATATGAATCATTTCATAATCAGAAAACATATCTAACACATTGAACGTATCTTTCTTCTTAAATAGATGAAACATTGATATTTCCCTTCGTTATTTCTCATTATCTTATGTGAATTCCATGGATTCAGTATATCACATCTATATGGCATTGTCAATCGCTCAGCAGCATCCAATCGCTATTGACAAATGATGGGGAATATGCTATAATTAGCAAGATTTTTGTTTTTTTCAATCGTTAGCTGCGAGAAAGTGATGGATATGCTGAGCTTTGTTGCGGCTATGAGATAGAATACCCGAGTCCCAAAGGAAATCGGGTCATATGGTTCTTTTTGATTCATCATTTTATTAGGAGGATTTATTTGAATGAAAGCTGGAGAATTGTTTAGAAAGACACTGCCGTTTTGCTTTGCCAAGCTGCTGCTTGGTGGTGCAACAGTCCTTATCTCTGTCTTATTGCTTGTGATTTTGCTGGCGATTGGTTCTCTGTTTGGAGATGGTGGTTTTGGTATCGCATTGCTGATCTGGATTGCCGCAAGTGGTACGGTTCGCTATTTGATCATGCATTATTTTGGATATCTGGTCAAAGCAGGTCACGTAGCGGTGTTGGCGGAAGCAGCAGTGACCGGTGTGGTTCCTGCAAATCAGGTTGCTTATGGTAAAGATATGGTAAAGTCTCGTTTTGCGACTGCCAATATCTATTTTGTTGTAGATAAGCTTGTCAGCGGTGCTGTGAAGCAGATTCAGAGAGGAATTGAGAAGCTTGGCAGTGCATTGGAGTTTATTCCCGGTATGCAGCAGATCGCACAGCTTGCAAAGTTCTTTGTTGAGCTTTCTTTGGGCTATGTAGATGAATGCTGTCTGGGCTATACTTTTTATAAAAGAGAGCAGGGTGCTTTCCAGAGTGCCTGTGACGGTGTTGTGATTTATGCGCAGAATATCAAGCATCTGTTAAAGAATGCTGCCATGACTATGGTGAAGGTCATTTTGCTGGTAATTGTAGCAATGCTGCTGGTCTTTGTTCCCCTCGGTTTGCTCTTTAAAGTAATGGGATGGAATGTTGTGATTGCATTTTTGCTGGCTTGCTTCCTTACTTGGGTATTGAAATTTGCATTCCTTGACAGCTGTATTCTCTGCAATACCATGATCAGTTATATGCAGGTGGCTCCTACCACCCAGATTACATTTGATCTGTACAATAAGCTGTGCGGTTTGTCCCGCAGCTTCAAGGAGCTGTGGAATAAGGGTAAGACCGAAACGCCTCAGCCTGCTTATGCAGCTGCCTCTTCGATGGGTGGTGCATCGATTCCTTCGCCTCAGCCGATGCAGAATGCTGCGAATGCTATGCAGTCCAAATTCTGTACGCAGTGTGGAAAACAAAATGCTGCAAACTCCAAATTCTGTAATTCTTGCGGAGCACCGCTGCAATAATCTGTGGGTTTTCTGATCCTTTGAGAATCGGTTTTTTCTTGCTTGGAGGAATGGTTTCATGAAACGAATCGGTAGTATACTGCTTACTCTATGGATACTCGTATCTTTTTGCTTCTTTCCAAGTGATGCGTTTGCGACTGACAAAATCGATTTGACCACGTTTGCATTGCCCAAGCCCCAAGCGCTGAAATACTATCTGTTTGAGTCGGATTCGGAAAAGGAAACGGAACATGATGCTTTGGCAATGATCTATGTTTTGGATGATTCCGTTGCTGTTCTGGCAGCAGATGCATGGAGTCAATCCAATGACTTTTTGGAACGAAACAGCTTGCAGTATTTTGGTATTTGTCTGCAATATGATGTTTCTTTGGATGGGGAAGAGAACTGGCAATATCGTCCGGAGTGGGATCATCAGTATTATGCGGGCAGCTTTGATCAAGGATATTCCAGTGTTCCGTTGTCTGATGTTGCGATGAACGCATTTGAATTCTTCTGGCTGTATTATTATCGTGGAGAGGGATCCGAAACGTTTCTTCCGTATCAACCGGCAATTATTTCCAAGCATCATCAGAATGAAAACGGCGATGAATGGAACACCTATCATTTTGATGTGAAGAATCACAGTCTGCATATCCGCTGCCGGTATTATATGGAATGGCAGACAGTGGATCCGCAGACCGGTACTGTCAGTGAGATGCAGCATCGTGGTAGCCCTTGGTCGGATAGTACGGTATTTGACCAGAATAGTGTCATGCCCATACCCGAAAAGCCTGTATCCTATGAAGCGCCTGTCATTTCCGATTTGCAGATTCTTCCGCCCGAAGGGATTCAAGATACGTATCAACTGACATATTTTCTTACCACGCCACAATCGGTATGGACGACAAATATGTATTATCTTATGACCAAAGATGGCAGCTTTGATGGTTTGAAAACACAGCTCAGCATCAACGGCGGCGATTGGCAGGATTATGAAACTATGGATAGCTTTGGTGATCTGGGCTTAAATAGCGGCAGACGTTATGCAAGTGGTCAGCTCGCCTTTACCGAGGAAAGCAACATTCGCTTACGGGTTCGCTATATGGGTTCGCTGGGTGCATCGGAATGGTCCAATGTTTTGGAGCTCAAGGGGAACGGGAGCAATTCGGTAACCGAATCGGTTACTTCATCTTCCACCAATGCTGTTACCACCACTACGACTATGACTACACTGATCAATCCGACAAGTGAGGCACGCAGCCTTTCCGGTGTGTTTGGATGGGTTATTGCAATCCTTACATTCATTTTGCTTGTAGTTATTGTTCTGATTGCTGCAACCCAAAAAACAATTTGTCCGAGCTGCGGAACCAAATGCAAAAAGCATGAGGAAACTTGTCCCAAATGCGGACGCAAGCTTAAGAATCCAAAAACGGATACCACGTAATGTGGTATCCGTTTTGTTGTATTTCCTGCATCTCAAAGCAATTCGAAATAATTCTTCCTGCTGCGAAGATTGCCTGCTTTCTGAAGCTTACTGATCTCAACCGATAATCCGCTTCGATCCACATCAAGATAGTCGGCAAGCTCTTGTCGGTCAAAGGGGATTGTGAAACAATTGCTTCCTGCTTTTTCAGCTTGTATGGTGAGATATGCCAGCAGCTTATCACGTGTTGTTCGTTTTGAGGCAATCTCTAATTTTTGATGATACTCCACCGATCTCGCTGCAAGATTTTTCATCAGATTGAAGATCATCTGATGATGAAAGCTGCATTGATGCTCGCAGGTACGCAGAATATGACTGCAATCAATCAGCATGATGCTGCTGGGTTCATTGGCGATCACGGAAAATGGCATTTCTTTGATTTCTGCACAGGCAAAGGCTTCACAGAACAAATCGCCTTGCCGAGCTTCTGACAGAATGCTTCGATTTCCGTAATAATCGATTCGTATGATCTGTACCGAGCCGGAAAGTACAATGCCAACATATTTTGCAGGCTTGCCTTCAAGAAAGATGCTGTGCTTTTTGTCAAAATGCTCGATGCGTGCACCAAGACAATGGAGCATTTTCAAAAGATCCGTATCTTGTATATCATGAAACAGTCTGCAATTCTGCAGAATGTGTAAATAACGTTCCATAGATTCTCCTTTTGAAAACATGAAAATGAGAAACAAGGGGATGCTCACCTGGAATATCCGGAAATCTCACTGTGATAGTTTCGATCACGGTATTGCTTGGGCGTGAGGCCTGTATGTTTTTTGAATACACTGATAAATGCGCTTTGTGATGAGAATCCCAAAGCAAGAGAGATATCCAGAAAGGAAAACTCTGAATGACGCAGCATGTTTTCTGCGGTAGTAACTTTCGCTCTGGATACAAACTCTTTGATCGTAATGCCGGTTTCCTTGATAAACAGCTTGGATAGATAAGAAGGATTGAGATGTTCCCGTCGAGCCAATTCTTTGACCGAAAGATTCTGATGCAGATTTTCATAGATATAATCAATGCATTTGCGGATATGAATGGAAATCGCTGAGCCTTTCTTGATCTCACGCATCCGTTCGGCATAATCTACCATCATTTCTTCGAACAGATTGATCACCGCATCACATTCGGTGCATTGATCCGCCTTCATAATATAAATATCTGCCAATGTATAGGCGGTATCATGGCTCATGCCGCCTTCAATGCAGACTCTGGAAGTTAAAGAAACCGATACGACAAAATGATAAATCAGATTTCTTACAGGATGCAG
Source organism: Oscillospiraceae bacterium (assembly GCA_017532085.1). Taxonomy (GTDB): domain Bacteria; phylum Bacillota; class Clostridia; order Oscillospirales; family Ruminococcaceae; genus Firm-04. The sequence goes on from JAFXJT010000066.1 coordinate 8,914, forward strand.
AGAAAGCTGTCCCTTGCCAGCCATAAAATCCTTCCGTGCAGCAGCAAAATTCAATCGAACCTGTTCCACATCGCCGGATTGTACGGTTATGTATTTTTCAAATTCGCTTTGATAGGCAGTGCGTGTAAAACCGTTCATTTTCTGAACATAAAGCCGATAATTCAAATCCCGATTCGTATTCATAAACCTCACCGCTTTCTAACAAATATGTTTTGGTTTTATCAAGGATATTATATCATGCTTTTGATATAAATGCAATGCTTTTGATATAAAATCCATTCGCTTTTCAGTATAATAAGCGAAATGGAGGTGATTGATATGGCAAAAACATATGATTTGACAGAAGGAAAAGTTTCTCGGCTGATTCTGCGATTCTTTTTTCCGATGTTCCTCACCAATATGCTCCAGCAGATTTATACCATAGCTGATACGGCTGTTGTCGGCAAGGGTCTTGGTGATCTTGCGTTGGGCGCAGTTGGTAATATGTCATCTCTGACATTTTTGATTATTGGCTTTTCGTTGGGACTTGCCAATGGATTCTCTGTATTGATTGCACAGCATTACGGTGCTAGGCGATATGATGCCATGCGTAAGGCGGTTGCATCCTCCATTCAGTTATCGGTGCTGATTACGGTGCTGCTGACGATCCTGAGTATTTGTGGTTTGAAATGGATTCTGTTTGTACTGCAAACGCCTGAAAAGATGCTGTCTGACAGTCTCACATACGGCTATATTATTTTTGGCGGCCTGTTTGCAACGATTGCATATAATCTTTGCTCTTGTATTCTTCGTGCTCTGGGAGACAGCAAAACGCCTCTGATTGCAATTATTGTATCCACTATCCTTAATATTTCACTGAATTGTCTGTTTATTTTCGTTATGAAAACCGGTGTTGAAGGTGCAGCATTGGCAACAGTGTTCTCTCAGCTTTTGTCTGCCTTCATCTGCTATCTGAAGCTGCGCAGAATCGAAATCCTGCGGTTACATCGTTCCGATTTTACAAACAATTGGTCAGACTACGGTCAGCTGTTGAAAAACGGTGTTCCCATGGCTTTGATGAATTCCATCACTGCGATCGGCTGTATGGTGGTACAGTATTTTGTCAACGGATTGGGTGAAGCATTTACTTCCGCTTATTCTGTTTGCAGTAAGTATATCAATCTGTTCATGCAGCCGGCTTGTACTGCCGGATTTACCATGTCTTCCTTTACCGGTCAGAACTATGGCGCAGAAAAATATGAAAGAATTCGTCAGGGACTGCATGTTTGCATGACCATTGCCGTGATTTCTTATGTATTGCTTGGTTCCGTTATGGTGATATTCCCGCAAACATTGGCAAAAATGATGCTCAATGGAGAACAGCAGATTCAGCTGGCTGCGGAATTTCTGCCGATCTGCGGCATTATGCTGTTCGGTGTTGATTTTCTGTTTGTATTCCGAAGCGGTGTGCAGGGGATGGGGTATCCGCTGATTCCTATGTGCTCGGGCATTGTGGAAATGGTGATGCGGATTACCGTCATTGTATTTCTGATTCCTGTCTTTGGTTTTCGGGCAACTGCCTATGCCGAAGCGGTAGCCTGGCTTGGTGCGCTGCTTCTGAATATCATTGCATTTGAATATTTGATTGGAAAAAAGCTGAAATATCAGCATAAGCATAATACAAAACCGAAGGCTTGTCAATCTCATACTTGAAAGGAAGGTTATTATGGATCAATTTACTTTTTACAGTCCCACAGAATTTGTATTCGGCAAGGATATGGAACAGCAATGCGGCAGTTATGTAAAAAAGCATGGTGGATCCCGTGTTTTGATTCACTATGGCTCCGGTTCTGCCATTCGTTCCGGATTGTTGGATCGTGTGAAGCTATCCTTGGAAGAAAGCGGTATCTATTATGTCACACTGGGTGGTGTTCAGCCCAATCCCAGAGATACCTTGATTTATGAGGGAATTCGTATTTGCCGTGAGGAACAGATTGATTTTATCCTGTCAGTGGGCGGAGGCTCTTGTATTGTTTCAGCAAAGGGCATTGCGCTCGGTGTGCCCTATCAAGGTGATTTCTGGGATTTTTACGGTACCGGAAAGCCTGTCGAGTGCGCATTGCCCATCGGCACCATCTTGACCATTGCCGCTGCCGGCAGTGAGGGATCGGGTGCTTCTGTTGTCACCAAAGAAGAGGGAATGCTCAAGCGTGATACCGGTTCGGATTTGCTGCGCCCTCGTTTTTCGATTCTCAATCCTGCTTTGACCCAGACCTTGCCCGCCTATCAGACTGCCTGTGGAGCAACGGATACTATGGCGCATGTGTTTGAACGCTATTTTACTAACACCAAGGAAGTAGAGATTACGGATCGGCTTTGCGAGGCAATCCTGCTGACCATGATCAAAGAGACGCCTCGTGTGATTGCGGATCCGGATTTGTACGAAGCACGTGCCAATATTATGTGGGCAGGTACTGTGGCTCATAATGATATTGTGGGCGTGGGCAGAAGTCAGGACTGGAACAGCCATGGAATCGAGCATGAGCTTTCCGGCTTATATGATTGTGCTCATGGTGCAGGTCTTGCTGTGATTATGCCTGCCTGGATGGAATATGTGATGCATCATGATGTGATGCGTTTTGCACAGATGGCAGTGCGTATCTGGGGCTGCGAGATGAATTTTGCCTGTCCCGAAGCAACAGCACGTGAAGGCATCCAACGGTTTCGTATGTTCCTGCATTCGATTGGTATGCCCATCAATTTTGCAGAGCTTTGTGCAAGGGAAGAGGATATTCCGGTGCTGGTTGAAAAGTTTGGCTTGGGTGAAGGAAAAACCGGTGGCTTTGTTGCACTTTCTTCTGCAGATATTGCAGCTATCTATCGGATCGCTGCTCATGCATCCCTTTGAACGATCCATTTCGATGCAAAGTCATTGTATGAGATGTTCGACAGTGACTTTGCATTCCATACTTGCATCTTCTTTTCTTTTGTGTTATAATAGAACCATGAAAAGGAGGTAACAAGAATGTTGAAAAGATTGCTGGCAAAATTCCAATATAATGCACCTGTGATTCTGACCCTGACCTTGATTTCTTTTCTTTCCCTGCTGCTGGGGTATTGTACCGGCGGTGCAAGCACCCGATTCTTTTTCAGTGTATATCGTACTCGGTTGTTCGATCCTATGCAATATATCCGTTTAGTTACATATATATTCGGCCATGCGGATTACGCACATTTTATTGGGAATTTCACCATCATTCTGCTGGTTGGCCCCATGCTGGAGGAAAAATACGGTTCAAAGCAGCTTCTTGAGATGATGGCGGTGACCGCTCTGATCACGGGGCTGGTGCAGATCATCTTTTTCCCGCACACCGCATTGCTGGGCGCCAGTGGTATTGCATTTATGCTGATCCTGCTCAGCTCCTTTGCGAATTATGAAAGAGGCAAAATTCCGCTGACGTTGATCCTTGTGGCTCTGATTTATCTGAGCGGTGAGATTGTGGATGGCATTGTCAATCGTAACGATCATATCTCACAGATGGGTCATATTCTGGGCGGTATTTGCGGCTGTATCTTTGGTTGGTTCATTACCAAAGCCTCTGATCGTGCCGATGCATAATGTTCTCTTTTGGCATAATGTGCAGCAAGGGTATGTCTCTTGCTGCATTTTTTTCTATAGATTTGATCTCTATGTAAAAAATCGGTTTTGTGCTTGCAATTTTATGAAATGTATGATAGAATAAATACATCTTTGCTGATTGATTTTTAGGAGGAGTTTTTTGTATGAATTATGGTTATTTTGATCTCAAAAACAAAGAATATGTGATCACTCGTCCCGATACGCCCGCTGCATGGTCCAATTATCTGGGCGATCCCGAATACGGCGCCATCATCACCAACAATGCTGCCGGATACAGTTTTGTCAAGAGCGGCGCAAATGGTCGTATTGCACGGTTTCGTTTCAATTCTATGATGTCTTTGCCCGGCCGTTATATCTATCTGCGTGATGCGGATAACGGTGATTACTGGTCTGCATCGTGGCAGCCTGTGGCAAAGCCTCTGGAGCAGTATCGTTGTGTTTGCCGTCATGGTACCGCTTATACCGTGATCCGTTCTGAGTATGCCGGCATCACTGCAGAGACAACGTATTATGTGCCGGATACTTATGAAGTATGGCAGTGCAAGATTACCAATGACTCTGATCGTCCCAGAACGCTTTCCGTATTCGGTTTTATAGAGTTTACCAATGAAAATAACTATAACCAGGATCAAGTGAATTTGCAGTACACTCTGTTTATCACACGTACCAGCTTCGAGAGGAATCGTGTAATACAGCATATCAATGAAAACAGCGGAAAGGATGAAACCGGATCCAATCATTGCGAGCGTTTCTTTGGTATGGTAGGTGCGCCTGTACAATCCGCCAACGGTAATCTGGACAGCTTTATTGGTGCTTATCGTACCTATTCCAATCCGATTGCTGTGGAAAAGGGTGTTTGCGATAATACCATGAACTATAATGCCAATGCCTGCGGTGCACTCCAAACCGAAATTACTTTACAGCCCGGCGAAACCCGTACTTTGGTTTATGTGTTCGGTCAGCGCAACAGTGCGCAGGCTGCTGAAATCCTCGATCAATATGAGCAGGAGGGTGTTGCTGATACAGAGATCAGCAATCTCAAGGCGTATTGGCATGAGCAGCTCTCTCATTTTGAGGTAGAAACTCCTTCTGATACCTTCAATAACATGGTCAATGTGTGGAATGCGTATCAATGCTTCATTACCTCCATCTGGAGCCGTGCAGCTTCTCTCATTTACTGCGGTGAGCGAAATGGCTATGGCTATCGTGATACGGTACAGGATATTCAGGGTATTATTCATCTGAATCCCGAAATGGCTCTGGATCGCATTCGCTTTATGCTGTCGGCACAGGTGGACAATGGCGGCGGTCTGCCTCTGGTGAAGTTCACTCACAATGCAGGATTTGAGAATACGCCGGATGATGCTGAATATGTAAAGGAAACCGGTCATCCGTCTTATCGTGCCGATGATGCTCTGTGGCTGTTCCCCACCATTGTAAAGTATATTGGTGAAAGCGGCAATCAAGCCTTTTTGGATGAAGTGATCGTTTATGCAAACGGCGGTGAGGATACCGTTTACGATCATTTGAAGCGTGCAATCCGCTTCTCTATGGAGCGTTTGGGTGCGCATGATATGCCCGCCGGTCTTCACGCTGACTGGAATGATTGCCTGCGCTTGGGTGCAAAGGGCGAATCTACTTTTGTTGCATTCCAGCTCTATTATGCAATGAATGTCATTTATGATATGGCAGCTGCAAAGAATGATACTGCATATATGGCATATATCGCAGAGGCACGTGCAAAGCTTTCGGCATCCCTTTCGAAGTGCTGGGATGAGGATCGCTTTATCCGTGGTATTCGTGAGGATGGCGTGGTTGTCGGTGCTAAGAAGGATCCCGAAGCCAATATGTGGCTGAATCCACAGAGCTGGAGTGTTATTTCCGGCTTTGCTACTGCCGATCAGGCTGAAAAAGCAATGGAGAGTGTATATACCATTCTCAATACACCCTATGGTGCAAAGCTTCTGGAGCCGCCCTATGTGGATCACTACTTTGATGGTGCATTGATGCATATTTTCAATCCCGACACCAAGGAAAACGGCGGTATCTTCTCCCAGTCTCAGGGTTGGCTGATTCTTGCCGAGGCTCTCATGGGTCATGGCGATCGTGCCTTTGAGTATTTCACTGAAAGCTCACCTGCATCCATGAACGACAAGGCGGAAATCCGTGTGATGGAACCTTATGTACACGGTCAGTTTACAGAAAGCACACGTTCTCCCTTTGCGGGCCGCTCTCATGTGCATTGGCTCACCGGTACTGCATCGACAGTTATGGTCGGTTGTGTGGAAGGTATCTGCGGTATTCGTCCGAATCTGAATGGTCTGACCATTTCGCCTTCAATTCCTGCTGCATGGGATGGTATGAAGATGCACAAGCTGTTCCGCGGCAAGATGCTGCATATTACTGTTGAAAATCCCAATCACGTACAAAGCGGTGTCAAAGCAATGTGTGTCAATGGCAAGGCAGTTGAGGGCAACTTCCTTACTTCTGATATGCTTGCCGATGAGAACCAGATCGTGATTACACTGGGCTGATTGTATCGCATGAAATCGTGAGAAAAGGCGTATGTGTACCATGTCATGTGCCTTTCCATCTTTTGAAAGAGGAGAAATGATCTATGATCTCATTAAAGGGAAAATGGGCGCTCATAACCGGTGCAAGCCGTGGAATCGGCAGACTTTCGGCATTGCAGCTGGCTGAGCAGGGATGTCATCTCATTTTGCATAGCAGAACTCTTGCACATCTGGAAGGTGTTCGTGCCGAAGTAGAGGCACTGGGCGTCAAAACATATTGCGTTGCTGCTGAGCTGTCCGATCCGGATCAAGTCAAGGCAATGCTTGAGGCTGTGGATGCTTTGCAGGTGCCGGTCTCTGTTGTATGCAACAATGCAGCAGTGCAGATCGCATATCGTACCGATTATTTCCAGACACCGGTTTCGGATTACACTACAAGCTTTATGATCAATACCATCGCACCGATGATGATTTGCTATCATTTTCTGCCAAAGATGAAAGCTGCCGGCTTCGGTCGTATCATCAATACCACCAGCGGCATCGACAAAGAACCCGAGCAGGCCGGTTATTCAGCCAGTAAGGCTGCTCTGGATAAAGTGACTCGTGATCTTGGTACCACGGTGGAGGGTACTGATGTGATCATTAGTCTTGCGGATCCCGGTTGGTGTCGTACAGATCTGGGTGGCCCCAATGCCCCCAATGCTCCTGAATCCGCATTGCCCGGCGTGATCGTTGGCGCTTTTGTAAATGATGGCAAGAGCGGACGCATCTTCCATGGTCAGCGCTTCAGCGGTATGACCCTTGCCGATGCCGTGGATCTTGCCGAAAAAGAGTCTTAATCCTTTTGCTCGCTGTGCAGTAGTTTGCTGCACAGCGATTTTTTTTTGAAAAATATGTCCAACCCTCTTGACAAACTGAAATTTATATGATATCATATTGATATCAGAAAGGATTGCATCTGATCTGAAATCGAAACGAAGCTTGAGACGAAAGGAATGTATCATGAAAGAAATTGTTCTGACGAATAAGAAGAATGGCGGGCTTGCTTTATTCCTAATCATTGTACAGTATTTGGCTGCCATTGGTGTTACTGTTTATAGTGGCATTATGTTGGAAGAGACCAATGGCGGCATCTTGAATGTGATCACACTGGTGATAGGGCTTGTATGGCTTTGTCTTGGTTGGATCCCGTTGCTGGGCTTGAAGATTCTGAAGCCTCAGGAAGCGCTTGTGCTGACTTTGTTTGGCAAATATGTCGGTACCATCAAAGAAGAGGGATTCTACTATGTGAATCCGTTTTGTTCTGCTGTCAATCCGGCAGCAAATACCAAACTGCGTCAAAGCGGCGATGTAGCCGGAAGCAGCGGATTTTCTCTTGCAGCAGTGGATTCCGGTACAAAGTCTGAGGTTGCTGTGCCCAATTTGGATAAGCGGATTTCTTTGAAAATCATGACACTGAACAATAACCGCCAGAAGATCAATGATTGCCTTGGTAATCCTGTGGAGATTGGCATCGCTGTGATGTGGCGTGTAACGGATACTGCCCAGGCGGTATTCAACGTGGATAACTATAAGGAATATCTGTCCTTGCAGTGTGATAGTGCGCTGCGTAATATTGTACGTGTTTATCCGTATGATGTGGCACCGAATGTGGATACAACCGGAGACGGTATTGCCGATGAGGGCAGTCTGCGTGGATCCAGCGAGGTTGTGGCGGCGAGAATTCGGGATGAAATTCAGCAGAAGGTTTCCAATGCCGGCATTGAGGTTCTGGAAGCTCGTATCACATATCTTGCTTATGCTCCGGAAATCGCTGCTGTGATGCTGCAAAGACAACAGGCTTCTGCTATTGTGGATGCTCGTAAAATGATTGTAGATGGTGCTGTGGGCATGGTGGAAATGGCACTTGAACGGTTGAATGAAAAACAGGTTGTAGATCTGGATGAGGAACGTAAGGCTGCTATGGTATCCAATCTGTTGGTGGTACTGTGCGGAAATCGTGATGCACAGCCGATTGTGAATTCGGGCAGCTTATATTGAACTGTGGCGCAGAATCGAGAAAGGAGGCCGTCTGAATGATCGATAAGAATACAAAGAAGCAAGTGCCGCTGCGACTTTCCGCACGGCTTTATAACGATCTCGCGAACTGGGCAGAAACAGATTTTCGTTCCGTGAACGGTCAGATTGAATATTTGCTGACAGAATGTGTCAAGCAGTGGAAAAAAAGCGGAAAATATGTTTCAGATGAGCTGGATGCTCCACCGGATATTGATATCGATTCCTTTGAAAGATCATAACAGAACAGGCTTACAGTGGATGCTGTAAGCCTGTTTTTTGTGGATTTGTGATCGGTTATAATCCGCGCAGCCGAAGTCCTCTGACAATAGCAATATAGAGCTGTGTGATATCGGAGATGGTGTGTGGCTGCTTGGGAGTGTATAATCGAAATGGAATACGGCGATAATCCGCTTCATCGGGATGGGAAATTCCACGGCCGGTTACACCGTAATATATGCCTCGGAAATTGGTCCATTTGGCATTGGCGGGGGAGATAAGACCATCGTTTTTGCCTTCAAAGACAGAAACCACTGCATTGGGTATCGCCATGATTAGATCGCTGAAGGGATGTCGCATCACAAAAGCATAGCTTTGATAATAAACCTTGGGATGATCCGGATTTTGTGCATTGAACTGCCGCATTCCGACGCTTGTCATCTGACAGATTACGGAATAGGTATTGGGCTTGTGGTCGCCCAGGAGTCGCCTGAGCAGATCAAAGCAACGGCAGAAACAGCGAATGAGAGGTCGGAATCTCGGCAGGAGCCAATCTATGGTTTTTGATCCGTTATGCGGTGTTGCGAGTGTTGTCACGGATGCGATACAGTTTCCCATATGCATGGTGGAAATCAGATAACGAGCTTCCAATCCGCCCTTGGAATGCGCAATGATATTGATTTTTTCTGCGCCTGTTTCCTGCAGAATGCTTAGAATCAGCGGCTGCAATTGCAAAGCGTTATCTGCAACGGTAGCATTGCCATCCTGACCGCTGAAATAGATGCTTGCGCCGTGTTTGCGCAGCAAGCGTGGAATTCTGCCCCAATAATAATGGATTGGCATACGGTCATGAAATCCCATACCATGCAGCAGCAGAATCGGATATTTGGTTTTGCAGCATTCTTTGCACTGTTGAGAGCGCATCAATGGAATCACCTCATTGGGGATTGTTGTTCAGATATTGTGCAGCAGCCTCCATGAGGGCAGCTTTGTCATTGGATAATTGATTATCAAGGACAGCATCCAGCAGCCGGCGCAGACAGTTTCCAAGCGCAACACCCGGCTGCATTCCCATGGCGATCAGATCATCACCGGATATGTGCAGATCTCGAAAAGTCAGACAGGTATTCTTCCGTTCCAGCTCGTCAAGGAGCGTCAGGAGCATATCCGATTGTGCCAATCGTTCTTGCCGCAAATGCTCTGCTTGTGCGGACACATCACCTCGATGGAGCAAAATCAGATCTCGAAGCCCATCGGTTCCGAGCCGATGAGCAAGCCGTTTCATTTGCGTTTCGCTGCCGGAGAAGACGGTATCATGATGCTTGACCAGTGTGAGCACACGATCCATGGTTTTCCTGTCGCTTTTGAGTTGCATCAAAATTTCTTTTGCAATGACTACGCTATGCTCTGCATGATTGTAAAAATGACCGCCTCGTGCATCCATGGTAAAGGTGTGGGGCTTTCCACTGTCATGCAGCAGAGCCGCCCATCGCAAAGCAGGCTGTGGGGGTACATTTTCAATTACCATACAGGTATGTGTATAGACATCATATGCGTGGTATGGGTTCTTCTGATCAAATTGATACATGGGCTGCAAAGTCGGAAGAACGGTAAACAGGACATCCGGATATTGCAGCAGTTGCTTGGATGCGGCGTTTCCGCACAAAAGCTTTGTCAGTTCAGAAAAAATACGTTCTGCAGAAATATGATGGAGCAGATCTTTCTGCTGATGGATTGCTTTTGCGGTTTCTTCTGCAATGGAAAAGTCTAATCGGGAGGCAAATCGCAGCGCACGTAAAATACGCAGTCCATCTTCTTGGAAGCGCTGTGTTGGATCGCCGACACAGGATATGGTTTTGGCAGCCAGATCCTGTTGTCCGCCAAAGGGATCGATCAATCCCTTCTGTGGATGATATGCCATTGCATTGATGGAGAAATCCCGACGCGCCAGATCTTCGGTCAGCGATGTGGTGAACTGTACCGAATCAGGGCGGCGGTGATCCGTATATGCACCATCCACACGATAGGTGGTGATTTCCAGCGGCATCGCATCGATTATGACGGTAACGGTGCCATGCTGCATTCCGGTTTCGATGACGTGAAAGTCATGGAAGCATTGCAGAATCTGTTCCGGATGTGCATTGGTTGTCAAATCCCAGTCTTGGGCTGTGGTATGCAGCAGAGCATCCCGCACACAGCCGCCGACGATATACGCTTCAAAACCATGCTGCTGCAATCGTTCGATGGCAGCTTGTACAGCAGAGGGCAATATCATTGTATACATGTTATCGTTCATTTACTCACAATACTGTAATTGGATGCGCATACCATCTTCTCCGCATTGTGCATTGGGATAAATAGCTTGCGCATTGGGCAAATAGTCGAAAGGATTTTGCATCGAAGGACTGTAATGGGTGAGCCAGAGTGCTTTTGCCTTGGCATCAGCAGCCAGTTGTGCTGCTTCCGCAAAGGTCATATGCAGCGTTTCCAGTGCTTTCTCCTGTTTCGTGGGATCGCCGTACATTCCTTCACAGAGAAAAAGATCGGCATTCTCTGCATATTTTGCAATTTGCGGAAGCGGTCTGGAATCGGTGCAGTAGGTAACCGTAAGACCGGCTCTGGGCGGACCCAGTACTTGCTCCTGATGGTAGAGGATACCTTCATAATCCGCAGTGGGCTGTTTTTGTAAAATGCTCCAGACAGCCATAGGGATATTCTGCGCTTTGGCACGGACAGGATCAAATTTTCCTGCTCGCGGAAGATGGATCCGATAGCCGAAGCAGGGGAGCGTATGCAGAACCGTAAAGGCAGTTATCGTCATTCCTGCTGCTTGTATGGTTTGCACCGGAGATTGCCAT
>JAFXJT010000067.1 GCA_017532085.1 Oscillospiraceae bacterium
AAGAAAAGGAGAGGAAAGGAGAGCAAACGGAATCCGAAATACGTTTCGCATTCGCTCACGTTTTCCCTCGCTTACGATACAGCGCTTTTTGTATTCAGATTCAATGGATTAAGAAAACCGCTTTTCATTTGTACAAATTGCTTTTTTAGTGTCATATTTGTATCATTATCACTGAAAGAATTGACAAAAGGCGTTTTCTCTGATAGAATTAACATGTGTATATAAATACAAATCTACTACACATTTTTTTAGGGGGGTTTGTTCTATGAAATCGAAACTGCGATTCTTGGCTGCATTGCTGTCAGCAACGATGGCTTTGCAAGCGGCAAAACTGGATTTTCAATCCGCATCTGCCGCAACATCCATTCTGATCTCGCCCTACAGCACCTATGAGATCAATCATGGCGTCTTTGAAGGCTGGGGCACTTCTCTTTGCTGGTGGGCAAATCGACTCGGTTATTCCGATTCTCTTGCACAGCAGGCTGCCGATGCATTCTTTGGTGATGAAGGTCTGCGCATGAACATCGCACGATTCAATATCGGCGGCGGTGATGATCCGACCCATAAGCACATTACCAGAACCGACTCCAATATGCCCGGCTACACGAAGTATCAGAACGGTCAGGTCACTTATGACTGGTCGGCTGATTTTAATCAGAGAAATGTGCTTCTGCGCTGTATTCAAAATGCAGGCGACGATATGATTGTAGAGATGTTCTCCAACTCTCCGCCCTATTACATGACCCAAAGCGGATGCAGCAGCGGCGGTAAGGATCCGAACAAAAACAATCTGCGTGATGATCAATATGAAGCCTTTGCCGAATATCTTGCTGAAGTCAGTGCCCATTATGCCAAGGACTGGGGTGTTGAGATTCAGAGTATTTCTCCGATGAATGAGCCGTATACCAATTTCTGGAGTGCTTACAGCTATAAGCAGGAGGGCTGCCATTTCGATCAAGGCGATTCGCAGACAAAGATTCTTCTTGCTTTGCAGTCATCCATGCAGCGCAGAGGTCTTGGCGATGTGATCATCAGCGCCAGCGATGAGACTTCCATTGATACGCAGATCGACTCTTACAACAAGCTTTCTGCAGCTGCAAAGGCTGCTGTCAGCCGAATTGATACCCATACTTATGGCGGCAGCAGACGCAGCGATCTGAAAAATCTTGCTTTGAGTGAGGGCAAGAATCTTTGGATGAGCGAAGTGGACGGCGCCGGTACTGCCGGTACCAATGCCGGTGAAATGGGACCTGCGCTCTGGCTTGCGGAGCGTATGACAATCGACTGCAACGATCTGAATGCTTCGGCTTGGATCTTGTGGCAGGCAATTGACAAGCATATCTCCAAAGATGGCTATAATGGCAATCAGGATTCGGGTATGCCTGATATTTCCAAGGGTTTCTGGGGTCTTGCGGTTGCCGATCATGATAACAATAAGATTATTCTCACCAAGAAATATTATGCTTTTGGACAGTATTCCCGTTATATTCGTCCGGGCATGACCATGCTGAAGTCTTCCGGCTCTACGCTTGCTGCCTATGACAAAGAGAATAAGCAGCTTGTTGTGGTTGCTCTGAATACCAGCGGCGGCAATAAGGATGTGGAATTTGATCTTTCCGGTTTCGGATCCATCGGCAGCAAGGCACAGGTGATCCGTACCAGCCTGACGGAAAACTGGAAAAATGTCGGCGATCTGACCACCACCGGCTCCGGATTGCAGGCAGCACTTGCTCCCAATTCCGTTACCACCTTCATCATCGACGATGTGACCGGCGGTCAGGCACTGGAAAACAAGATCGCTGTTACCGAGGATATGCTCAGCGGTACTGCAGCATGGAATCAGTCCTCCAACGACTACAAAAAGGTATTTGACGGCAATACCACCACCTATTTTGATGGTCTGGGCGATGGCTGGGTTATGGCAGATCTGGGACAGATCTATGATTTTACCGCAATCGGTTATGCACCCAGAAGTTCTTTTGAATATCGCTGTCCCGATGGCATCTTTGAAGTATCCAACGATGGCGTCAACTGGACCACAATCTATACCATCTCTGCAAAGCCGAACAGCGGTATGCAGTATGTCACCAGATTGCAGGGTATTCCTACGGGACGCTATGTACGCTATCGTGTTCCTTCCGGTGCTCCGCAGAATGAATACAACAAGGATAATGTGTATTGCTGTAATATTGCAGAAATCGAGCTGTATGGCACACCCAGTCTGACCGCCGGCTATGAGCGGATTGAAGTGACCAATGATATGGTCAGCGGTTCTGATCCTTGGAATCAATCGGCAAATGACGTATATAACGCCTTTGATGAGGATACGGCAACATACTTTGATGGCGTAAGCAATGGCTGGGCTATGGTTGATCTGGGCGCTGTTTATGAGCTTTCTGCCATTGGCTATTGTCCCAGAAAGGGTCACGAGACCCGTTGCGTCAGTGCATTTTTTGAGGTCTCTGAGGATGGTGTCAACTGGGAGAAGATCCATACCATCACAAAACAGCCTGCCTTCGGAATGCAGTATGTGACGAAATTTGATCAGACGCCTGAAGCAAGATTCATCCGTTATCGGGTACCTGCTTCCGATGCATCCCAGACGGATAATCCATATTGCTGCAACATCGCTGAAATCGAGCTGTACGGCAATTTCCTGAGAGAAGCAGAGATCTTGGGCGATGTGGATGGCGATGGCAGTGTGCGGATTGCGGATGCGGTAATGCTTTGCAAATATCTGACCGGCAGCGGCAAGCTGACCAATTGGCTTGCAGCCGATTTCGATGGCAATGAAGTGATTACTGCGATTGATCTTTCTTACCTCAAGCGATTGCTGCTGGCATAAGCGCTTACAGCATTGGGATCAAAAACAAAAATAAGGAACGAGATGCTTTTTTGGGGCATCTCGTTCTTTTCATTCCGGATTCATTTTGTATGCTTAGTAAGATTGGAATTGCTCCATTGCTTTGATACCCGGCCATGCCGAAAGCGCAGCAATCAGAAGATGCGCGATCAGCAGGATCACGGTGATGACAATGGCAACAGGAATCAACAGAGCACAATGCTTGACATCCGTTACAAATTCAGGCAAATAGCAGAGAGCTGCCACAGCGCCCAATACCGCACCGATGACTGTTGCTGTTGCGGAAAACAGAATGCCTTCCAGAATAATCATCCTGCGCATTTGTTTGCGGCTGCATCCCACAGCACGCAGCATGGAAAGCTCGCTGCGGCGATTCAGAATGCCTGTATGAATCGAGTTGATCATGGAGAGTATTCCCACAAGCCATAAGCTGAACAGGAAGCTTCCCAATCCGACTGCCAAAGCAAGCATGGCCTTCATACCTCCTGTGGCGAACGTATAATTATCGAGATATTCCATTTGTGTTTTGGATGCAAACTCATTCACAATCGGACTCAGCTCTTCATAATCTGCGTGGTAAGAAGCCAAAAGGCTTATGGTGGCGTAGGACTGCTGATCAAATTGGGATACCATATGGATAGGCAACAGGATGCCATCCTCCAAAATGGAAGCCGTGGGCAAACAGACACTGCCATCCAGCGTCAATTGCAGTTGCTGTGGGTTGATCGCGAAATCATCCCACACCTCAATGGTGGCATTTTCCTTGGCAGCAGTATAGCCTAAAGGATATCTGTCCGGAACAGTATTCGGATGGATGCTTGCGTCATAGAGCGCTTTTTCGTCATATTCGCTATAAATGATCAAACCATGATCCTGCGCCTCAAAGGTATCATAATCCACACCTGTATAGGGTTGGATTTCAAGCTCATAGCGTGTACGATCAATGCCATACACGGTGAGATAAGGAAAGTCGCTGTCTGCGATAGCATAGGGTGTTAAGGAATGGATCTGATCCAACGAAGATTCATTGACGGTGATACTGCTGGTATAGGTGTAATACATTGCTCGGAACAAGGGATGATCACCAAAGGTTTCCACGGCAAGAGCATAGTTGTTTTCACTAGAGAAAAATTCAAAGTCAGAATGGTAGATGGCTTTATTGATGGCTTCGTGCGCAGCGTTGCCGGGTGCCTGTGCGTTTTTCTGCAGCTTGCTTTCAAGGTAGAATATGGAAGCAAAATCCAAAAGGAATGTCAGCATGAGCAGTCCCAGAGACAATGCAATGGTGCTGATCACAAATCTGCGCTTGGTACGCTGAATGTTCTGCCAAGTATAACGGCGGATGAATTTCTTGGCGTTGAGTGTCAGCTTGCTTCGATGCTTGCGCAGAAGATTACGGCGCTTCTTTTTGGGTTTTCCGAAATGCAGAGCTTCCGCAGGTGTCAGCTTGCGTGAAGCATACAGTGCTGAGGTATAGGCGGAAATATATATCGCTGTGATATTCAGCAAAATACACAGACATACGATATAAGGATTGAGATGGAAAACAAATGCGGATCTCGCACTTTTCGCTAATAAGCCAAAGCAGAGCTTACAGCATAAAAAGGCAAGCAGTGCTCCCAGAGGAATGGCTGTAACAGAATAGGCAGTGGCTTCGCTGAATACCAAGGCAAGCAGCTGCCGTTTGGAGGCTCCCATAATGCGCAAGGCAGCAAATTGCATACTGCGCTCCTGTACCGAGATCTCAAAGGCGTTGTCAATGACAAACCGAGAAATCGCCCAGATAATCAGCAGCAGAAATACGAAAAGCCACAATACGGGAATCAGGGTTACAATGGCATCCGCACCTTTGAGTTTCAGTGCAAGCAGCATGTCGTTTTTGCCTAAAAAGTATTCGGGATAATCCATCGGATCCAGTCCAAGACTTTCTGTGATCATCGCCAGCGAATCCTCAAAGAGAATATGATCGACAGTGGCCGCGCGCTGAGATTCTCTTGTCCGATTCTCAAAGAAGCTCTCGTTGGAATCGGAATAGACATCGAATACCTTGCTGGCTTCATCCAGCTGCTCCAAAAAGGGAGCCATTTGAGAGCCTGCGAACAGGTCCATGGTCTGAAAGCCATACATCATCGAATTGAATTCGTAATTGCCGAATCCTGCAACGGTCATGGTGACCGAAACAGTATCGCCCTGTTCGGTATCGGCAAATGCGATGGTATTCAAGTCATACTGTTCGTTGAGCAATTGCAGCATATTTCTGCGGATGACCCGATCGTTATCGGAGAACGATGGCTTCTGGCCATTTTCCGGTGTAAAGTAGCTGATGGCATATCGTGTCGTGGAGCCCTTTGCCTCTTCTTCGGCATTGCGCTTTTCGATATACTCCAGCACAGCCCGTACTTCGGGCATGGTTTCGTTGATGCGGCAATGTACCGGTGTGCAGTAAATGGTCACCGAATCACCGATCTGATAGCCCAGTTCCTTCGCAGAATTGGGCAGGAACACTGCATTGTCGGCAAGAGACTGGGTAATGTGATAGGGAGAATCCTGATCGAATGTCACATTGCTGTCAAGCTGACTGGCCTGAATGGATTGATAGCGTCTTGGCGCATTGTCATCGAACCGCAATTCCCAATAGCTGATGCCATCCTTTTGGCTGACAGACGGATCCATGTTGACATGGGCATCCATTTCCCAATTCTGCAAAAAGAAGTAGGATGCAACGGCAGGATGATTCCGGATGATGTCTTTGGCTTTTTCTTCAGTGCAGGTCTGATTCTTTACCGCTGCCCGGATCACATCATCCAGATAGATTTCCCATTCGAAGCCGTCATCTGCTTCGATCAACAAATTCTTACTGCTTTGCAGACCGCTGCTGAAATAGGCGCTGAAGGTGTTGAGGACGAATGAGGCAAGCATCAGACACGAAAAGGTGAGCACAGAACGCAGCTTTTGTCTGCGGATGTATTTCAAAGCAAGAGAAATGAGATAACGCATAGGATTCACCCCCCGATCTCATTAAGCACACCATCGTGCATGGTGAAGATACGATCCGCCTGAGTAGCAATACTGCCGTCATGGGTAATGAGGATGAGGGTCTGATGATATTTGCGAATGGAGTTTTTGAGGATTGAGATGACCTCACGGCTATTTTTGCTGTCCAGATTGCCCGTAGGTTCATCGGCAAGAATCAGGGGCGGTTTGTGGATCAGAGCACGGGCAAAGGCAATACGCTGCTGCTGACCACCCGAAAGCTCATGGGGAAAGCTTTGGCGCTTGGAAGTCAATCCGATCATTTCCAGCAGCTCGGCAAGATAATCCATATCCGGTGCTGTGCTGTCAAGATTCATAGGCAGCACGATATTTTCTTCCACGTTGAGCACAGGAATCAGATTATAGTATTGGAAAATAAAGCCAATGCTTCTTCTTCGATAAGCCGAAAGCCGCAAATCGTTTTGTCCGACAAGCTCTTCACCTTGGAAACGGATGCTGCCGGAATCCGGTGTATCCAGAGAACCAAGCACGTTCAGAAGCGTGGTTTTGCCGCTGCCGCTTTCACCGGTCACAGCAATAAACTCGCCCTTGTGGATTGATAAGCTCACATGATCCAGTGCATGGATCTTCTGATTGCCTTGGCCGTAGGTTTTCACCAAATCTTCTGCTTGCAGAATGATGTTGTTTTCCATTTTCAAGACCTCCTTGATGTTAGATTACTGATATTCTAACAGAGGAATCTTACGCCAATGTGACAGATCGTGAAGATTTCATAAAAATAATCTCAAATGAAGTTCCTTTTTGCAGATCGGAATAAACAAGGATATGTCCGCCATGTCCCTCCACGATTTTTTTGGAGATCGAAAGCCCGATGCCTACGCTGTCCATTGTATTGCTGTTGGATTTTTTATGAAAGCGCTCAAAGATTGTCGGGATTTCAGACTGCGGAATGCCCTTGCCGTTATCCTCCACCACGATTTTCACAAGCACAGGATCCTCATAAAGCCAAAGCTTCATTGCTGTACAATCTGCGTGTTCGGCAGCATTGGTCATCAGATTTTCTACTGCCTCACGCAGCCAGATTGCGTCATGAGAAAGGGGAATCGAAAGGGGCGTGAAGGTCAGTGCGATTTGTTTTTGCCGCAGCATTGCAGCAACGCTTTGGACGGCTGCCTCACAGGTTTTGCTCAGATCCGCAGATGCCATTTGATAGGATACGGCATCCGCATTGAGCTTTGCAAGCTTCAAAGAAGAGCGCACCAACAGCTCCATCTGATCCAACTGAACCGAAAGCTCTTCTGTCAGCTGCGAATGCTGCTGCGATGTCAGCATCGACGGTTCTTCCAGCAGATCGGTATTCAGACGGATCACAGCCAGTCCTGTTTTCAGCTGATGCGAAAAATCTGTAAGGAATTCCACGAGAAACTGCTTATCCTTTTTTGCTGTATCATCAAGATGCTGCAGACGATCTGCAATGGCATTGATGCTTTCATTGAGCCGTTCAATGCTTTGATGGGGATCGCTCACGGTTGGAGATCGCTTTGCCTTCATGGATGCAATGGCAAGACAAGAGGTGCGGATCTGCTCCATCAGCATACATTCCCGCAGAGCACCGTGCATTGCCGCAGACAGCAGCAGAAGCACCGACACAATCACCACAAGCAATATCATGAAAAAGAGCTGCAATCGTATGGTATCCCAGCCTTGCATCATTCTGGGAGACATATCAGCGGAAATTCCATATTGCGCAGCAGCTTCACTGCCTTTGGAAATGGCGGCTTCTGTGGGAAGCTTTGTAAAGCTTCCGTCTCCCAAAACAGCGAACATACGTCTGATCTGCTCTGTCATGATTTGATCGGCGCAGTATGCGGACAGAAACCAGGCAATGACAGCACCCACGGTGATGGAAAGCAAGGCGCTCAGCAGCAGACGCTTCGGCAAACGATTATTGAGAATCAGGTCGAATCTGTCCATTGATAGCCAAGCCCCCTTTTGGTGATGATTCTGCCGCAATCGGCTGTTTTCAGCTTGTCACG
This sequence comes from Oscillospiraceae bacterium, assembly GCA_017532085.1. Taxonomy (GTDB): domain Bacteria; phylum Bacillota; class Clostridia; order Oscillospirales; family Ruminococcaceae; genus Firm-04. Next base: position 7,894 of record JAFXJT010000067.1, read on the forward strand.
CAGACGGCTGATATGGACAGAAAGAGTATTGTCATTGACAAAGCAGCCTTTTGAATCCCAAAGAAAGGCGAGAATCTGTTCACGGGTCAGATAGCGTCCCTTATTCCACATGAGATATTCCAGCAGTTTTTGCTCCACAGCGGTGAGTTCGGGCAGAGCAGTCGGCGGTGTTACAGCGCATCGACGCAGATTGGCACCGATTCGTGAGAGCAGCTCTCTTAAGCGGAAGGGTTTGGTAATATAATCATCACCGCCGCTTTCCAGCCCTTTGATGATATCCGCTTCGTCATCGTTGGAGGTCAGAAAGAGAATCGGCACCTCACAATAGGCACGGATTCTGCGGCAAAACTCTACGCCATTGCCATCGGGCAGCATCACATCCAGCAGCAAGAGATCGGCATCAGCATAAAGTGCTTCCGCTTCTGCAATGGTAGCGGCAGACAGCACCGTATAGCCTGCTGTCTGTAATGCGAGACCAATATTTTTATTGAGGATGGCATCGTCATCCAACACAAGGATTTTTGCCATAAAAGCGTCCTTCCTTTTCTTGGGTTATTTTGTATCTGACATTTATTATACCATATGGCTCTGGGATTGTCAAAACAAAAGATCTGTGTTATAATGTAGGGAACCAAAGAAAGGAGATCAGCCCATGAAATGGATGATTGCATCGGATCTGCATGGATCCGCATATTATACTGCACAATTGCTTGAGGCATATGCCAAAGAACAGGCAGAGCGCCTGATTCTGTTGGGAGATCTGCTCTATCATGGTCCGCGCAATGCTCTGCCGAAGGAATACGATCCTCAAGGGGTGATCACCATGCTCAATGCCCATTCTCAATCTCTGTTATGTGTCAGAGGGAATTGTGATACCGAAGTGGATCAGATGGTACTGACATTTCCGATCCTTGCGGAATATGCCATTCTCAGTGTAGGATCCCATCTGATTTTTGCGACCCATGGACATCATTTTCACAGCAATCAGCTGCCGCCCATACAGCCGCACAATATCCTGCTGCATGGGCATACGCATATTCCGTGCTGTCGGCAATATGATACCCATCGTTATTGCAATCCGGGATCTGTTTCGATTCCGAAGGAAGGCTCTGTGCACAGCTATATGACGATGGAGGATACCATCCTGCGCTGGAAATCACTGAGCGGCAAAGAGTATCATTGCTGTGATCTTGGTGCAGCGGCATTGCCTGTCCTTTGATCCGCACAGAGGAAGATTACACTTGACAGTTTTTCTTTTTTTGTGTATAATTAGGGAAAGAACCTCCAAACAGTTCCCGAATGTCCGGTGACGAAATCGCTCCGCACATGAGGCAGCCGGTTTGGATTCTGTATGCAACTTTATGTTTTTCTTTGCTCTGACGTGAAACTATCTGCCGATATTGACACGAAAGTACAAGGATTCTCTTGTTATGCTATCATGAGATCGCTGTGTCCTTTCCTGTCCGGACATGGCGATTTTGTTTTGTTCTGCGCAAGAATCTTAGGGAGAAGGGAGGCGTATGATCCATATGCATGATCCAATCACTTCGTTGATTACAAAGCTCTCCACGGAGCATCGGCTCTCAGCAGAAGGCTATGCACAATTGCTGACCACAGAAGATCCTGCGGTACAGGATGCTCTGATTACAGCCGCAGTTGCCGTGCGAAAAGCACAGTTTGGCAATGGAATCTTTCTGCGCGGTCTCATTGAACTGACCAATTACTGCAAGAATAACTGCTATTATTGTGGGATTCGGAGGGATAACAAGGACGTTATGCGATATCGCATGAGCCATCAAGCGGTTCTGGATTGCTGTCAGATGGGTGCAGAACTTGGCTTTCGTACCTTTGTGCTGCAGGGCGGTGAGGATCCTTACTGGAATGATGCACGACTTTGTGCACTGATCACCGATATCAAGGCAAGATTTCCGCAATGTGCTGTCACGGTCTCTTTGGGAGAACGCTCCGAAGAAAGCTATCGGGCGCTGCGGGATGCCGGTGCGGATCGGTATTTGCTGCGGCATGAAACAGCAGATTCGCAGCATTATGCCATGCTGCATCCGCCGGAAATGTCGCTTGCAAATCGGATGCGATGTCTGAGAACGCTGAAATCGCTGGGATATCAGACAGGCTGCGGTATGATGGTAGGCTCTCCTTACCAGACAATCGAACATTTGGTCAAGGATTTGCAGTGGATCGAAGCATTGCAGCCGGAAACGGTCGGCATCGGACCTTTTCTGCCGCATCATGCCACACCCTTTGCTGCATTTCCCGCAGGCTCTGCAGCCATGACATTGCGATTGCTTTCCATCGTCCGATTGATGCTGCCGACTGTTCTGCTGCCGGCAACGACTGCTCTTGGAACCTTACTGCCCGATGGCTTGGAGCAGGGGATTCTGGCAGGTGCCAATGTCATCATGCCCAATCTCACGCCCAATACGGAACGCTGCAATTATCAGCTGTATGACGGAAAATGCACTGCCGCAAAGGATACGCTCTCGGTACTCAGAGATCGAACGCTGCGTTTTGCCGCCATCGGCTATGAAACCGTACACCAAAGAGGCGATGCGCCTTCTTTTCTCAAACCATGAAACATTAAGAAAGGATGTTGTTTTATGTATAATCCCAAATCTCTGAAAGCCGAAGAATTCATTTGCCATGAGGAAGTGCTTGATACTCTCGCATATGCCGAAGAAAACAAAAACAATGTTGCTTTGATTGATCAGATTATTGCAAAAGCGAAGCTTCGCAAGGGGCTGGATCATCGTGAGGCATCTGTCCTGCTTGCCTGCGAAATCCCGGAAAAAATCAATGCGCTTTATGCCCTTGCGCATCAGATCAAACTGGATTTCTACGGCAATCGCATTGTGATGTTTGCGCCCCTTTATCTTTCCAATTATTGTGTCAATGGCTGTGTATATTGCCCGTATCATCATCAGAACAAGCATATTCCCCGGATTAAGCTGACACAGGAGCAGATCCGCAATGAGGTCATTGCATTGCAGGATATGGGACACAAGCGTCTTGCCATTGAAGCCGGAGAAGATCCGGTCAACAATCCCATTGAATATATTCTGGAAAGCATCAAGACCATTTACAGCATCCAGCATAAAAACGGAGCCATTCGCCGTGTCAATGTGAACATCGCTGCCACCACTGTGGAAAACTATCGGAAACTGAAAGAGGCAGGCATCGGTACCTATATTTTGTTCCAGGAAACCTATCATAAAGAGAGCTATGAAAAGCTGCATCCCACAGGCCCCAAGCATAACTATGCTTATCACACCGAGGCAATGGATCGTGCGATGGAGGGCGGTATTGATGACGTAGGTCTGGGCGTTTTGTTTGGTCTGGAGCTGTATAAGTATGAATTTGCAGCGCTTCTGATGCACGCTGAGCATCTGGAGGCTGTTCATGGTGTGGGCCCTCATACGATCAGTGTACCACGAATTAAGCGTGCCGATGATATTGATCCTAACGTGTTCGATAACGGGATTGATGATGAAACCTTTGCAAAAATCTGTGCCTTGATTCGTGTTTGTGTTCCTTACACCGGCATGATCATCAGCACGCGTGAGAGTCAGCAGGTACGAGAAAAGGTATTGCCGCTGGGCGTTTCTCAGATCAGCGGAGCCTCTCGAACCAGTGTTGGCGGCTATTGCGAAGAGGTGCGTCCTCATGAATCCGAGCAGTTTGATGTCAGCGACAGCCGTACCCTCGATGAAGTGGTTCGTTGGCTCATGGAGGGCGGATATATTCCTTCGTTCTGCACAGCCTGCTATCGTGAGGGCAGAACCGGTGATCGGTTTATGAGTCTTTGCAAAACCGGTCAGATTCAGAACTGCTGCCATCCCAATGCGCTGCTTACGCTGAAGGAATATCTCATGGATTATGCATCTGACGAAACCAGAGCCGTCGGTGAAGCACTGATTGCCAAAGAGATTCACAATATTCCCAATGAAAAGGCAAAGGCAATCTGCGAAGCACATCTTGGTTCCATTGCGGATGGAAAACGAGATTTTCGTTTCTGATATCCCGCGCATTTTATGAAAAGGAGACCAATCCTATGGGCTTACAGGAAGTCGCAACAGCAGATCGGATTCATATTTCGGTATTCGGTGCACGCAATGCAGGCAAATCCAGTCTTGTGAATGCGCTGACCGGACAGAAGGTATCCATTGTCTCGGATACACCGGGTACCACCACCGATGCGGTACACAAAACCATGGAGCTTTTGCCGCTGGGCCCTGTGGTCATCACCGATACGGCAGGCTATGACGATGAAGGCGAACTGGGCAGACAGCGGATGGAACAAACCAGACTCACACTCTATCGCACTGATCTTGCCATTCTGGTGCTGGATGGCACACGCAATCAGACAGCAATCCGACAGCAGCTGACATCCATGCTGGTACAGCAAAGCATTCCCTATGTGGTGGTGTATAATAAGCTGGATCAGATGGGTACCGTACCGGTGTTGCAGGAAAATGAAATTGCTGTCAGCGCAGTAACCGGTGAGGGAATCGAGGCGCTGAAGGAAAAGCTTGGTTCCATGCATCAGATGGTGCAGCAGGATCGTAACATCCTTGCAGATCTGATTTCGCAGCGGGATGTGATTATATTGGTGACTCCCATTGACGAATCTGCACCTAAGGGTCGATTGATCCTGCCCCAGCAGCAGACGCTGCGTGAGATTCTGGATTGTCACGCCATACCCTTGCTGACGCAGCCGCAGGAGCTGCCGACCTTGTTGGAGCTTCTGCAGACTCCGCCTCGTATGGTCATTACAGACAGTCAGGCATTCGGTGAGGTCAACAAATGTTTGCCAAAGGATATTCCCTTAACTTCTTTCTCTATTCTCATGGCACGCTATAAAGGCTTTCTGGATACAGCGGTGGAAGGTGTTCGTGCTTTGCGTCGGCTGCAGGATGGTGCAAAGATCCTGATTGCAGAGGGCTGCACCCATCATCGGCAGTGCAATGATATTGGCACTGTAAAGCTGCCGAAGCTTCTGCAGGCATTGACAGGAAAGCAATTTGCCTTTTCCTTTACTTCGGGCGGCACGTTTCCGGAGGATCTTTCACCCTATGCGCTGGTTGTGCATTGCGGCGGCTGTATGCGTACCGAGCGGGAAATGCTTTGGCGTATGCGCTGTGCACGTGCTCAAGGGATTCCGTTTACCAATTATGGAATCGCATTGGCAGAATGTCACGGTATTCTTCATCGTTCCCTGATGGGTGAGTGTTTGCTTTCTCATGACAGTATTCATCCCGAAACCAAGGAGTGAACATTGTGAAATATCAAACTTCCGATCAGCATCAGATCGCTGATATCGAATATTTTACAGAGTGTTCGGGGGATGCTCCGATTTCTGTTTATATCATTCACGGAACTGACGGAGATATGCTGATAGATACAGGATTTCGAACGACATATCAGCCTTTGCTCCAATGGATTCATCGGCATCATTTTACGATCAAAGATATTTTCATCACACATGCGCATCCTGACCATGATTGGAATGCCGCTCAATTCAAGAGAATGTTCGGCGCTAGAATATGGCTGTCCGAAAACGATATTCCTTTGATCAGTCATTTTGGAAATCAGCCACAATTTCCAACCGAAAAGCGATTTGCAGCCAGAACCAAATGGATTTCATTCTGGACAAAAACGCCTTTGTTTCACAGTGAAACATATACCCCGGATGTTGTCATTACAGGCGATGATCCTGAAATAGGCAAACGATATGGATATGATGTTGCAGTCGTAACACTGCCCGGTCATACGCTTGGTTCTGTTGGCATTCTTCGAGACAATGTGTTATATGCAGGAGATGCCTATACGGTCATGAATGGTGTGCCCATGCTGCCGCCGCACGCTGCATCCGTGGAAAAGATGTTGGCTTCTTATCAAAAGATTGCAGGCATTGCGCCCGAATATTTGGCTTGTGGTCACGGTTTGCCGTTCCAATTCAACCATACATACCAAAACAAAGAAAACGGATAGCATTTTGGCTATCCGTTTTGTTGTTGCGTGTGATTCATTGCATCCCATCCGTCAGTGAAGATCATAATAAAATGCGATAGGATTCATGCAAACAAGAAACGGATACCACTTCAGTGGTATCCGTTTATGGTGCCGCTAACCGGACTTGAACCGGTACAATGTTGCCATCGAGGGATTTTAAGTCCCTTGTGTCTGCCAATTCCACCATAGCGGCGAGCAATCTGACTTAACAATTATATCACAATTGCCACCGCTTGTCAAGTGGTATTCTATTATTTCGCTTTGGTTGCGACCTCGGTCAGCAGCTTGGCGATGATCTCATCTTTCGGCAGCAGACCCAATTCGCCTTCTTTGCGGGAACGAACCGTCACACCATTTTCAGCCAGTTCCTTATCACCGATAATCAGCATATAGGGGATACGATCGAATCTGGCATTCTTGATTTTCGTACCGATATTCTCATCCTTATCCTCAACAGTCACACGCATACCGGCATTGATCAGGGTATCGGCAATCTGGTGTGCATAAGCATTATGATCCTCACCGATGGGCAGGATGCGTACCTGCTCAGGAGCAAGCCACAGCGGCAGAACGCCTGCAAAATGCTCCAGCATATAAGCCAAAGTACGCTCATAGCAGCCGAGAGAAGTTCTGTGGATGATATAAGGCAGCTTTTTCTGGCCATCCTTATCAATATAGTACATACCGAATTTTTCAGCCAGCAGCATATCAATCTGAATGGTAACCAGCGTGTCTTCCTTACCGAAGACATTCTTATATTGGATATCCAGTTTGGGACCATAGAAAGCAGCTTCATCAATACCGATGGTATACTCAAGACCGATATCATCGAGGATTTGCTTCATGGCATTTTGAGCCGCCTCCCATTGTTCTGCAGTGCCTTCGTATTTGTTGTTGGGATTTTCAGGATTCCATTGCGAGAAGCGGAAGGTACAGTCTTCCAACAGACCAACGGTATCCAGCATATACTTTGCCAGCTCAAGACAGCCTCTGAATTCCTCAGCAAGCTGATCGGGACGAAGGATATAGTGACCCTCGGAGATGGTGAACTGACGCACACGGATCAGTCCATGCATTTCGCCGCTGTCCTCATTGCGGAAGAGGGTAGAGGTTTCGGTAAGCCGCATCGGCAGATCACGATAAGAACGCTGCTTGTTCAAATACACCTGATACTGGAACGGACAAGTCATGGGACGCAGTGCAAAGCATTCTTTTTCTTCATCGTAAGGATCGCCCAGAACAAACATACCGTCCAGATAGTGATCCCAGTGACCGGAGATCTTATAAAGATCACGCTTTGCAACCAGCGGTGTTTTGGTCAGCAGACAACCCTTGGATTGCTCCACATCCTCGACCCAGCGCTGCAGCAGTTGGATGACACGAGCACCCTTGGGCAGCAGAATCGGCAGACCTTGACCGATGTAATCGACCGTTGTAAAATAGCCCAGCTCTCTGCCGATCTTGTTGTGATCTCGCTTTTTCGCTTCTTCGAGCATCTCAAGATGTGCAGCGAGCTGTTCTTTTTTGGGGAATGCTACACCGTAAACACGCTTGAGCATCTTGTTATTCTGATCGCCCTTCCAATAGGCACCGGTACATTGTGTGAGCTTATATGCCTTCACCATACCGGTAGAGAACAGGTGAGGACCGGCACAAAGATCCACAAACTCACCTTGACGATAGAAGCTGATGGTTGCATCCTCGGGCAATTCTTCGATCAGCTGAACTTTATAGGGTTCTTTGCGCTCCTGCATGAAAGCAATCGCCTCATCACGGGGCAGAGTAAAGCGTTCGATCTTCAGGTTTTCCTTGACAATTTTTTTCATTTCGCCCTCAAGTGCCTTCATGGTATCGGCAGTAAAGGGCATCTCGGAATCGAAATCGTAATAGAAGCCACGTTCAATGGCAGGGCCGATGGTGAGCTTCACTTCGGGATACAGACGCTTCACAGCCTGAGCCAGCACATGTGCTGCAGTATGTTGGAATACATGCTTGCCATCCTCATCCTCAAAGGTCAGCAAAGTAACCTCCGCATCGGCGGAAAGGGGCGTGGTCAGATCGGCAGGCTCGCCGTTGATTTTTGCAGCGATCACCTCTCTGGACAGAACACCGGCTTCTTTGGCAGCATCATAGACTGTAACGCCGGCTGCACCTTCATAGCAGCCATTGGGAAATTGAATTTTCATAGAATCCTCCTGCAAAAAAAATCCCATATCCAGAACAGTACAAAGCTGTTCGGGGTACGGGTTTGTTACAACACAAACGCGCACGGTTCCACCCGAGCGTTTCCTCATTCCCAAAAGGGATTCTGCAGCAATGGTGGTATCATCAAACGGTTCCGTCGAATACCTTTCAGCGCAAGCAGTATTCTCTCTGTCAGACGGATGACGTATGGGACATATCCTTTGCTTTTCATGCAAAAAGCCTTTGATTACCTAATATTATACGACAATTCTCACGAAAAAGTCAAGAGATTCCATCACAGCGCAAAGACTTTCGGCATCCTGCACAAAGCAATTCGTTATTGATCGCTTTGTTGTTTACGTTTTCGATATTCCGTGGGAGTGATGCCAACAATCTTTTTGAACTGATGCATAAAATGCACATAATTGCTGTAACCGCTTCGGTCAGCGATTTCTGTGATGGTCAATTCCGTACTGGAGAGCAGACGCTTGGAAAGCTCAATCCGACTGTTAATGACATCCTGAGTAAAGCTGATGCCGAAGCAGCGGGTATACAGCTTTTGGAAATAGCCACGGCTGAGAATTAGGTTCTGGCACATGGTATCAATGCTCCAGTCCTCTTGGGGATTGCTGTAAATACGCTCCCGCAGATCCACAAACTCTCGGTAATAGGGAGAGGATTTTTCACTTTGTCTCTGCGAGCGATTTTCATCCAGATGGGTTTGCACATATGCCAATACATCCTGCAGTGAGGTTTCAGGCATAAGATAATCGCAGAACACACCGAAGCTGGCAGTGATTTTATAAGGCTTGAGCGAGCTTTGATTGTAATGTTCCAGATAACCGGTGATCGCATTGATAAAGCGGTTTGCGGAATCCACATCATAATCCTGATAGCCGATGATAGAGAAACAGGCATCCTCAATCCGGGAGCAGCGTTCATAGGTAGAACAGCTGTTGTTCAGTGCATTGGCAAGGATAGTAATGGCGCTGTCGCCCTCGCTGTGGCCATAGGTTTCATTGATTTGTCTTACGCCGTCGCATTGTGCAAAGAGCAGCAGGAATCGACGATGCTCACGCTGTGCGGCATCGAAGCATTCGGTTAAGAATTTCAGATGTCCTTCTTTATTATAAAGACCTGTCAGAGAATCACGGATCGAGGAAAGATAAATGCGGTTATTGAATCGTTTCAGATAATTCTGCATTCTGACAAATTCCAGAGCAATGTTGACTGCCTGCAGCCATGAGCAATACAGCGGATCATAGGAATCGGGCTGATCACCGAAGCTGAGTACAGAAAGACCGAAGAAGCGATCGTTATGGTGCAGCGGCGTAAAATAATAAGCAGCGGGCTGCTCTCTGTCCTCAAAGAGCATGGGCAGCATCTTGGAGGAGGGGAACGGCTTTGTGACAACAGCGTTTTCCTTCTCGTTGAACATCAGCTTCAGAAGCATATGTTCAGGGAATCCGGTTTTGCGATATTCATCGGGATGCTCAACAGCACCGCCGCCTTCCCAATCTTCGCACAGGCAGAGGTAATATTCTTTGCAGTTGCGAATCATATAGACGAAATTCCGTAAAACCTCCAGACATTCATCGAGCGTTTCTTTTCCTGTCAGACGAATCGCCATATTGCTCATACGATACAAGGTATCGAACTGATCTTTTTTACTGTTTTCACGCAGCTGATGCCGCAAAAACTCGATATCCTCGTTGCAGGCACAGCTTTTGCCGGTAATCAGCTCAATGCGTTCTGTTGGTACCAAGGCACAGCTTTTTCCGGTCACGATTTCATAGAGCTTTGCAATACCGGATACTCCCAAAGAAAAATTCTTCCGGACATAGCTTGTAATGGAAATCACAGTATGTTCATCACCGAGTACTGCATCATAGCCGACTACGCTGATTTGTTCGGGGATATGGATACCGCCGTCCAACAGCGTTTCACAAAGAAATTTTGCCATAGGATCATTGCCGCAAACAACACCCTGTGGTAAGGGGCGTTCTCCATTGACCAAAGCGGTACCCAGTTTTTGTGCGCTGTGCTCCCAATAATCGCCATAAATGACCTGTTCGGGAGAAAAGACCAGTCCATGCTGCTCCAAAGCATCCCGGAATCCCAATGCCCGTTCTTCTGCGGTACGGTTATTTTGCTGACCGGTCAGGCAGATCAGATCTGTAAGCCCGTGTTCACGGATCAGATGAGTTGTCAGCGAGCACATCGCTGCACGATCATCGGGCATATAAAACGGAAATGGGGAAGTTTCATCATCCAATACCAGAACCGGAATCTTATGTGCAATAAACAAGGCATCCAGGGTTTTTCTCTGTTCGATGGAATGAATCGAATGCCGTGCATATAAAATGCCGTCCAGCATAGAGAAATTCATATACTGAAATATATTGCATTCAGATTGCTGATGCGCATCAATTCGCATATGATTCACGGTGATGGAAAAGATTGCCAGATCCACATCAATGGAAAACGCTTGTGCGATTGCGCCCTTCAACAATCGTTTCTGCACAAGATGTTCGCTTTCCGCAATGACCACACCGAACAGCAACCGTTTTTTCATAGACATCCCCCTCAGAATGAAAATGATTACGATTTATATAAATAGATAGTTTAATTCTACCATATTTCGTTCAATCTGTCAAGAGCATAAGCAAATAAAGCAGAAGCCACAGGAGGAACTGCGGCTTCTGGTATGATTATTTCTTTTTACGTTTTGTTTTGCGGGGAGGGTTCTTTGTCTGGACCGATGTTTTTTGCACGGATGCTTTGGGGGAATCGGCAGTGAGCAGATCCTCAACCAACGATTCTTCGCCATCCATGCCATAAAGAGGGGCAGGGGAAGGCTGTGCAATCGGTGCGGCAGATTCCGTTTTTTTGGTTTCCTCTTCACGAGTTTGGATACGATCAACAGCTTCTTTGAGCAATGTGAAAAGAATGGCAGAAAGCGGAACGGCAATAAAGATACCGGTAATGCCGCCGAAGCTTGTACCCAGCAATACAGCAATGAGCACCACCAATCCGGGGAGTCCCAACGAATCACCGACCACCTTCGGATAGATCAGCTGACCCTCCAGCAGTTGAAGCACCAGGATGAATACAATAAACCAGATGACTTTTTCGGGAGAATCCACCCAGATGAGCAATACACCGATACTGCCGCCGATCCATGCACCGATGATCGGAATCAATGCCGTAATGCCTGTCAAAACGCCAATGGTGGTTGCAAAGGGGAATTGACAGATGGTCAGACCGATGGTGCAGAGTACACCAATGATGATCGCCTCAATAAACTGACCGGTCAGAAAGTTTGCACAGGATACATTGGCCAGATGCAGAATACGGGCAGCAGAGGAATGATATCGTTTGGGGAAGATGAGTTTGGGAAGATATTCAATATATGCCTTGACCCGTTCTTTTTTTGCAAGAATGTAGATGGCAATGATGATACCGATGATAAAGTTCGTGAAACTGGAGAGTACAGAAGTTGTTGCGTTCATTGCATTGCCCAATACGGTTTCCAGCTTACCATCCATAAAGGCAATAAGCCAGTTGGTAATTTTATTCCAATCGAACTCAAAGGTTTCAACTTTCGCAATCACCGATTCGGGAATTCTCCATTCGGAAAGCTTTTTCATCAGAGTCGGCTTCAATTGCACGGCAGACGACGGAATCCGTTCGATCAAAGTATTGACAGCGGTAGTCAGCTGCGGGATGATCATAAACACAAACAGCAAGACGATTGTGACCACACAAAGCACCGTGCAGAGCGCACATAATATGGTACAGAGTGTTCTCTTGCGTTTATCATCGGAGGTTGCCAACTGCTTGAATAGCTTTCGTTTGAAGATTCCCGATAAGAGATTGAGAATGAAAGCGATTACAATCCCGAAAAAGACAGGTTCCAGCATCGCCATCAGCCAGAAGAACACTTTTTTTACAACATCGAAATGCTGCAGGATCATAAAAAGGAAAATGGCATAGGTCACCAGAAGATACATTTGTTTTTTGGAAAAGACAGGTTTTTGATTCATGATTGAAAGCCTCCATACAGGATCAGCGGATCTGATAACAGCTCTTAGGAAAGATCGTCGGGAGCAGGATACGCACTGCGATGGAGCAGTGTCTGGGAATCAATTGTATCCGAATTGGGAGAAGGCAGAAGATAATCACCGTCAGACTGTCGGATTCTTGCCTTAACAGAATCATGAAACTGTAATTGGAAATCAGAGAAAAGTCGATCTTTCAGTGCAGGATCCAGAATCGGCGTGCAGATTTCTACACGGCGCATCGTATTGCGCGGCATGAAATCGGCAGAACCGAGATACACCTGCATACGTTCCCCGCTGCCAAAGAGATAGACTCTTGCGTGTTCGAGATATCTGCCAACGATGCTGCGCACAGCAATCTGCTCCGTTTGTTCCGGCACACCGGGAATCAGACAGCAGATACCACGGATCAGCAATTCGATTTTCACGCCGGCGCAGGAAGCCTCAATGAGCTTTTTCATGATGATTTTATCACACAAGCCATTCAGGCGCAAACCGATATAGGCATCATTTCCAAGCTTTGCCTGTTGGATTTCAGCATCCATAGCCTCCAGCACACGAGATTGCAAGCCATAGGGAGCAACGAGCAGCAGAGTTTGTGGCTGCGGCAGTGTCTGTTCTTTGAGTGCTGAGAATACACAAGCAGCTTCCTCACCGATTTGCGGATTTGCCGTCATCAGACAGTAATCCGTATAGAGAGAAGCGGTCTTTTCATTATAGTTTCCGGTACCGATCTGTGTAAAGCGTTCGATTTTTCCACGCATTTTCCGTTCGATTAACAGAAGCTTGGAATGCACCTTATAGCCATCGGGTCCGAAGATCACATGCACACCGGCGTGTTCCAGCGTTTTTGCCCATTGGATATTGGCTTCTTCATCGAACCGGGCACGCAGCTCTGTGAGTGCGGTGACCTGTTTGCCATGACCGGCAGCTTCACACAATGCTGCAATGACACGGCTGTCTCTTGCCATACGATACAGTGTGATCTGGATACTGACCACAGCGGGATCATCCGCAGCCTCTTCCAGCAATCGCAAAAAGCTCCGGATACTTTCGTAGGGATAGTGCAGCAGAAGATCTTGTTTGCGGATCTGGGAGAACATAGAGCGTTTCGGATTCACAGCAGCAGAAAGCTGAGGCACCAGACGTTCATATTGCAGCTGCGGCAGAGGAAGTAGATCCTTACATTGAAAGGCAAAGGAGAGATCCAGCGGAGCCTTTGCATAAAAAATCTGATGATGCTTCAGTTTCAATTGCTTGCAAAGAAAATGCAGTGCCGGTTCGCAGAAGGTTTCGGAAAGCTCCATACGAATCACAGGCAGACGCTTTCGCATTTGCAGCAGTGTTTCCATATCGGTGATCTGATCTCCGGTACGCAGATCACCCAGTGCTTCAGTTTCTAAGCTTGCGGAACGGGTCATACGCATGATTGTGCGATCAATGACAACGGAGTTCCGAAACAACGTATGCGCATATGCTAAAATGACATCTTCCGCAAGAATGAAGCGGCCGCCGCCCAGACGTATGAGCCGAGGGTATTGATCGGTGATCGGCACAATCCCCATCCTTACACCGGATTTTGATTCCAGATGCAAAATCACATATAAGGCTCGGTCACGGAAAAAGGGGAGCGGCTTTCCTTTATCTGCAATCAGAGGCATCGCAATCGGACGGATTTCACGCTTAAACCATTCAGAAAGCATAGTCAGCTCAGAAGCAGAAGCCGATTGCATTGTAATTTGTTCCAAACCGTAATCCCGCAGCTCGCTCATGACTTCATGATACGCTGCATCACGGGCAGGCGATAGGGTACGCACCTGATCATATATCGCATGAAGGAGCTGCTTGGGGGTCATTCCGGTAAGAGCATCCTCCTCCTTGGGAGATTGCTTTTTCTTTTTCAGCAGCTTTGCAACTCTCACTCGGAAAAACTCGTCCAGATTGCTCTGAAAAATCGCAGTAAACCCCAATCGTTCCAGCAGAGGAACCTGCTTGGACTGTGCTTCTTCCAATACGCGTTGATTAAACCGCAGCCAGGAAAGCTCTCTGTTTTCCATTACGGGATATTCCATGCTGACTGCTCCTTTCCAATCTCATAATGCAAATAGATTCTCCAATATTATACACCGATTTTGCCAAAAGGTCAAGACTCTGCTTAGGGAAAACAAAGAAAATGCGGTATGATTGCATGATCATACCGCATTTGTTTTTGAAAGGATATCAAATTTGGGAATTGGCATCCAACCATTCCATCACATCATCCACGGTAGTAAAGCAGAGACCGGTGACAGTATCAGCACAGCCGTAGTAAATAGCAATACGACCGGTATCAGCATCCACAAGATTTGCACACGGGAAGGTAACATTGGGAACATCACCGACACACTCATAGGGCATCTGTGGGCTGATCAGATAATCTCTGCCGCGTTTGAGAACCTTCCAAGGTTCATTGAGATCCAAAAGCGCTGCAGAGAAGCTGTATACATAGCCGTTGCAGGAGGTCAATACACCGTGATAGAAGATCAGCCAGCCGCGATCGGTTTCGATCTGGATGGGACCTGCTCCGATTTTGGTGGATTCCCAACCCATAGAAGGCCCCATCATATGGCGATGCTTGCCCCAATAGGTGAGATCCGGTGATTGAGAGACATAAATATCACCAAAAGGAGTATGGCCGCTGTCGGAAGGACGACTCATCATCATGTAATTGCCCTGAATACGACGGGGAAACAGAACGCCATTGCGATTAAAGGGCAGATAGGAATTTTCCATCTGATGGAATGTTTTGAAATCAAAGGTGTATGCAAGACCAATGGTAGGCTTCCAGCCATAGGCGTTGCACCAGGTAATATAATAGCGATCCTCAATGAAAGCAACACGGGGATCATAGCCATACTGGAACTCTGCCATTTCTGGAATATCCGTTTCAAAATGGATGCGTTCCGGAGAAATATCCCAGTGCAGACCATCCTTGGAGAAGCCGGCATGGAGCTGCATATTACGAGAACGGTCATCCACACGGAATACGCCGGCAAAACCATCCTCAAAAGGTACAACGGCACTATTGAATACACTATTGGATCTTGGGAAAATGTTGCGTTGAATGACAGGGTTTTGCGCATAGCGCCAGATGACGTCCGGACAATCGACAGGTTTTTCCTGCCAAGGAAGATTGGGAATCGAAACGCCATTCAAGATTTTGGTCTTCATTTTAATTCTGACCTGCCTTTCTCTCCGGATTTTGTTTCCGGAACTTATTGTTAATTATAACACAAGTTCGAGATTTTGGCAAGCGATTATTGTGAAAGTGAGAGAAAATCATTTAAGCTCAGAGCCCTGTCTGAGTTGTATAGATTATACAAATCACTACTTGAATAATACAAATCAGAAAAGCTTCCGTCAGATTGCATGATGTATTCGCCATACCACAGACCGAAGAAGGACCAAATGGTACGATCCAGCATCAGCATTTCGATGCTGGGCAGCGAGCTGCATTCACTCAGAGCAAGCATTTTTTTGCCGTTGGTCATACGAGCCAGTGCCAGATACTGTTCATAGCGGCTGCCATATTGCATTTCCGCATTCAGATAGACATCCACCGAAGCGAGATCATAGGTATGCTCCGGCACCAGATAGGATGCGCTTTGACCGTTCCAGATCCAGATCAAATGATTCAGTCCATGGTAATCGGTCAAACGGGTATAAAGCAGCTGCCACAGAGCCGTATAAGCATTCTGTCCATCGGCACCCCACCAATACCAGCCACCGCCTGCTTCATGAAGCGGCCGCCACAGAATAGGAATATTCATATGCTTGAATTTTTCAAGCGTATGGGCAATCTGATCGATATCCTGCAGCATCAAAAGCAGTTCTTCTGTGATTTTCTGCTCCTTGGCAAGGGCTTCTGCCTGCGCAAGATCCATGGTTGCGAGAGCAATGGTATCGGCATCCTGCAAGGCATTGGTCAGAGAAAAATCGGTTTCTTCTGCATAAACGGTATTGGTTCCCGGCGCATTCCAATGCCACATCAAACCGACAATGCCGCCGGTATACAAATGCCAATCCATAGCGGCTTCTATCTGTTTGAATTCATTTTCGGTTCCCAGCTCACCGAAGCGGATGGCAGGGAGCTGTCCGGTGATTTCGTAAATCAGAGCCAATTCACGGTTTGTATGATCGGAAGCATATTGTCCTGTAAGGATCTGTTTGTTCCAATGCTCCTTTAGAAAGGCATACAACGCTTTGGCTTCGGGTGTTGCCTGCGGCGTGCATGGCTCTTCTGAAATATCAAAGTCAATATCGAATACCATGGTATCTCCGGTCAGCTCCAGATAATCCAGATCCAATCCGCCATCTATGGTATCCACAGCGATTTCAGCCCAGCCTTCTTCTAAAAAGATCCCATAAAAGGTAACCCGCATGAAATCGGCATTGCCGTTTAAGGTAAATTGTGTATAGAGTTTTCCATTGATGCGAAGTGCATTGGTTACAGTCTGATTGGCAGCCATACAGATGGTCAGATCATAATGCTGCGTAGCAGGCACATCAATCAGCACAGCCATAGCCGATTGTGTATTGCGAGGCAATCCTGTGACATAGCCGATACCACGATGTCCTTTGCGTGCCGATGCAAGATAGGCAGGCTTATCATATTGCGAATGCTCCAGTTCTTTGGCAGATGCCACTTTGGATTCCGAAATACCGGGGACATTGACAGCATAGCGATCCGGTTCCAGTTCATCGGGAGCCAGTGGCGATTCCTCACTCCACAAAGAAAGGGTCTCATAATTGAGATAGCCTTTATGATAGGACGCAGGAAGGCTGCGGCCTGTATACAATATGAAGTAGGAAATTGTGCAAAGAAGTGAAAGTATAATAAAGAAATAACGATATGCAATCGGGATGCGAGAATAGGATTTCATTCTGCAACCAGACGATATACGCCCAGCGGAACAGTTGAAAAGCATATAGCGCCGTCCGTCTCCTTTCTGGTGGGAACCGAATGTCCCATATGATCGAATACAATGCATGGGCAAGGCAGATACAGTCTGCATTCACCACCGTGCATCGAATGAATCTCAGCCGAATCAAGATGCAAATCTGACCACTTCGCAGACAGCGTGAAGCCACCATAGGCGCGCAGTCCGGTAAACGATCCGCATCGCCATGCAGCATCACAGGCAGGCAGCAATGTGATACCATCGGGTGCCGATTGCAGCAATGCTTCTGCAATGGCAGCCGCACCGCCAAAATTGCCGTCAATCTGGAAGGGGGGATGCATATCGAAGAGATTCGGTGCAGTCGAATGCTGCAGCAGCAAGGTAAGATGAGTGATCACCGCATTGGCATCCAGGAGTCTTGCATACATATTGGCGATCCATGCACGGCTCCAGCCGGTATGTCCGCCGCCGAAGGTCAGACGGCGTGTAAGAGTCACATGGGCAGCTTCAGCAAGCTCTTTGGTTTTTCGCGGAGAAATGAGATGAGCAGGATGCAGTGCAAACAGCTGAGAGATATGCCGGTGTCCCGGTTCGGCTTCTTCATAATCCTCAGCCCATTCCATGATCTGTCCATATTGTCCCACAGATGGTTGGGGAAGCCGTTTGCGCATATCAGAAAGCGTTTGTGCGTATTCGTGATCCATATCCAACAGCTGGGAAGCAGCAATGACTGCGTCAAATAAAGCCGTTATGATTTGTGAATCCATACTGGGACCGACACAAAGATTTCCGGTTTCGCCATTGGAAAGCCGATACGTATTCTCAGGAGAAACACCGGGACAAGTCACAAGTTGTCCTTGTTTGTTCTCGATCAGAAATTGAGTAAAGAATCGCGAAGCTTCTTTGAGAGTCGGATATTTTTCACGTAAAAAGGCGATATCTTTGCTGTATTGATAGTGTTCATAGAGATGCAGACACAGCCATGCGGCACCCATGGGCCAGAGCGTAGCGGGCATCCAGAGATCCTGAGGCGCACAATCGCCCCACAGATCGGTATTGTGATGACAGCAAAAGCCTTCACAACCATACATTTCTCTGGCAGTCTTTCTGCCATGGGGACGCATCACTTCGATCAGATCAAACAGTGGCTGATGACATTCCGGCAATCCGCAGATTTCCGCGGGCCAGTAATTCATCTGGGTATTGATATTGATGGTATAGCGGCATCCCCATGCAGGCCACATATCTTGATTCCAGATTCCCTGCAAATTCATAGGCAAGGAGCCGGGACGACTGGCAGAAAGCATCAGATATCGGCCATATCGGAAATACAAGGAAAGCAGAGCGTTCCGATGGGTAAAATTGCCCTCTTTGATTTGAGTCAGGAGCACATCAGTGGGGATATCATGCACCGGAATTTCCGCATCGGCTTCCTCATGCAGTGTAATATCACAACGAGAATAGAGCGGTTGATAATCGGCAAGATGATCGGTAAGCAAAGCATCCCATCCATGTGCAAGCGCCTGTGACGTATCCGTTTGTGCCAGCAGGATCAGATCGGAATCGGGATGATAATAGCTGGTACGAACAGCCAAAACAAGAGTGACCTGCGTTGCATTGACAATGCGAAGTCGGTTTCCGCAGAAGGATACAACGCCATCTTTGGAGTCCGCCTGTGTCACGCAGGCAAATTGTATGCCATTCCTGCCGCCCGAACCGCCTGTAAACAGAAGGATAGCACCATCGTTGGTCTGTTTGCATTGGTTTTGATCGTAATAATCGTCTCTGCCATCTATGGAGACAGTGCAGGTAAAGGGAGATCCATTGTTCACAGAAAGCTGCATGATCAATGTCTGTGCCGGCATGGAAGCAAAAAGCTTTCTGGTATATTCAGCGCCATTGAGTTGAAACGAGGTGGTTTGTATCGCTGTTTGCAGATCGAGGCGGCGTTGGTAATGCTCCACAGTACCTTTGGGAAGATCCCAAGCAACGGTAAGATCTCCAAGAGGCATATAATGCGGCATATTGAGCGGGCAGCCTTGGAGAGTCTGAAAGGCAAGCTGTTCCGCCTGAGAAATCTTACCATCCAGCACAAGCTGTCTTACTTGCGGAAAGCCCTCTGAAGCGTTGGGATTGATCCGATCTCGTTTGCCGCCGGACCAGATAGAATCCTCATTGAGCTTCAGCTGCTCCATAAAAGGATGACCGAATGCCATAGCACCAAAACGTCCGGCACCAACCGGCAGGGCTTCTTCAAAGCATTCAGCCGGTTTTTGATACCATAGCATATGCAGCGATTGCGGATCAGATCCTACTGAAGTTTTCATAGTATTCTCCAATTCAGGACATTATGCAGCTGCCTTTTCCATGGCATTTCGCAGAGTGGATTTGGCATCTTCCAGTTGGGAATCGGTATCGGATTGTGCATCATAAATGGAAAGCACATCGGGTGTGATGCCGATTCCGTGATAGCATTCTGTTTTACCGGTTGCATAGGTGGCGGTGGTAATGGTCAGACCGCCGCCGTCAGAGAGCGAAAACGTAGATTGCATAATGCCTTTGCCGAATGTTTTTTCACCTACAAGAATGGCATCAGCATAATCACGCAGAGAACAGGCGAACAGTTCAGCGGCACTGGCAGTATAAGGATTGGTCAGCACCACAAAGGGCATCTGGAGCTGTTCGCTGTCCGATTTGAGAATAGGGGAGGCATTGCCGTCCTTATCGTAGGCAAACGCAATCTCACCTTCGGGAAGCAAGGGGTCAAGGATTTTTTCCAGCGCATCCAGCATACCGCCGCCGTTATTGCGCACATCAAAAATAAAACCTTTGGCACCATCGGCACGCAGACTGTTCAAGGCGTTCCGGAATTGCTCCACAGAGACAGTGCGGAATTTTTTGATGCGGATATATCCCATATTATTTTCCAGCATTTCATAGTAGATCGTAGGCTCATCCACCTTACGGCGCTCCACTGAGACGGTATATTCCGTCTGATCGGCTCTGCGAAGTGTGAGCTTGACATAGGTTCCTTCCTCACCGACGATCGCATCCAAAGCGCCGTCATAGTCCTCGGAAACCGGAAGCGCATCCACCTGCAGGATGATATCGCCGGCAACAATTCCGGCATCATGGGCGCCGCCGCCTTCAAAGACCTCAATGATCTCAACCTCTTGGTTTTCAGTAGGAGAAACCGTAATACCGACACCAACATATTGTCCGGCATTTTCGATATGATCGGCAGAAAGCTCCTCAGCAGTCAGGTATTCGCTGTAAGGGTCACCCAATCCATTCACATATCCCTTGAGAATGCCATTCATAATCTCATTTTCATCAATATCGGTATAATAGTATTGACGCACCTCAGCATCCAACTGTTCCAGCCGCTGATATTTTTCTGCAAGGCGATCCACCTCAGAGATTTTTTGATTGAAGATTCTCGTGGAAGCAGCCATGGTAAGGATAAAGGTGAGGGCGGCAACCAATGCAGCCATGCTCAGTGCAAAGCTCAAGCTGACTTTTTTATTCAAAGGAAATTCCTGCCTTTCCGGTTAGTATCCAAGATGAGATATGGCAAAACGGCAAGAAGCAGAAACCTCCTACCGTTTTGTTGCACATCATTTGTGTTATTCGCTGCTTCTTAATAGAGATAATTTTCGGGGTTGACAAAAGTACCGTTTACAATCACACTGAAATGCAGGTGATAGCCGGTAGAGTTGCCGGTAGAGCCCACATGGCCCAATACAGAACCGGTTGAAACAGTATCGCCTACTGAAACCGATACACTGGACATATGCGCATACAGAGTGACAAGACCATTGCCGTGATTCACGGTGACATAGTTGCCATATCCGCCGCCGCAATAGCAAAAACCGGCATAATCATGAGGACAACCGACCACAACTTTGGTTACAGTACCGCTGGCAGCAGCAGTGATATTTGCGTGATGAATTCCACCGCCGGCAATATCAATACCGGAATGTGTACGACCCCAGCGAGGACCGAATCGGCTGGAAATGTAGTAAAATCCGGGTACAGGCCATGCCAATGTACCGTTATAGCCGGGATCCGGCGTAATGATCGGATTGGGATTGCCTGTTTGCTGATTCTTTTCCTCTTCCTTTTTGGCGGCATCGATAATTGCCTGAGTTTCCTTATCCAAAGAATCGATTTGTTCCTGATATTCGGCAATATAGGATTCCGCATCGTTTTTCTGACGTTCCAGCTCCAGCTTAACTGCCGTGGTTTCCTGCATAGCAGCATCCAGTTCGTTCATTTTGGTGCTGTATTCACCGCGGATCGATTCTGTTTCGGTTTTCTTCAGATTCAAAGCCTGCACACGACTGTCCAAATCCGTTTTGGTTTCGGATAAGGTATTGAGCTGTGTATTCAAGGTATCCAGCATCTCATCATCGTGTTCCGCAATCCGATTGATCAGATCGATTTTTGCAAGCACATCATAGAAATCGGTTGCACCGACCAACGCAGAAAGCAGACTGTCATTACCGTGTACATAGAGAGTACGAATGCGAGCCTTAAAATTCTCAAGGCCCTCATCAATGGAGTCTTGCTGTGCCGCAATCTGTCCTTCCAAAACCGCAATATCGGATTCCTTGGTTGCGATATCAGCATTCAGACCCTGCAATTGGGTATCAATCAGCAGCAGCTCTTCATTGATCAGATCAATTTTCTCCTGCAATACCGCTTGATATGCTTCCTGATCCTCAATATCTTTGGAAAGACTATCCAATTCTTTTTGTTTTTCGGCCTGAAGCTTCTGTTTTTCTTTCTTCTCCGCCTCGATTTCAGCCAAGGTTTTTGCAGAGACCTCATGCTGTAAATCCAGAGAAGAATGCGGCACAACAAAGCACCCAACGGTGATACAGATAGCCGCGATCACAGCAAGCAACTTACATTGGATTCGTTTCATAAAAGACCTTCCTTCTATGTGAAAACAAGTTACATATTGACAGCTTTATGCTTCAGATGTGCACGGGTAGAGAATACACTGCCCATAGCACCGATCAGAGAACCAAACAGAATATATGCCAAAGTAACCGGAATTGCGATGGTTTCATAGGGGATGATGCTGCCCAAACCAATGGTGCTGAGCATATCGAATTTTCCGAGCATCTCTACAAGACTGTCATAGGTGAACCATGTGAGCAGCGTTGCAACGGCACCGGCCATAAATCCATTGATCATACCTTCCACAAAGAAGGGGAATCGAATGAAGGTTTTGGTGGCACCAACGCTCTGCATAATACTGATTTCGCGGCGTCTTGCAAACACACTGGCTCTGGTGGTATTTGAAATGATGACCATGGAAACGATCAGCAGAGCACCGATGATAGCGATTGCAATGACCGCCACCACACTTCTGAGCTCTGTCAGCAATTCCACAAAGGAATCGGGTGCACTGACATATTCCACATCCTTGAGGGAAGCAGCCGCTGCAACGGTTTCGTCCATCATAGAGATGTCATTGATACGAATCCGATAGGCATCGGGCAGGGGATTATCGTCACCCAGAGATTCAAATACCTGAGAATAATCATCCATGCTTTCCTTCAGATCAGCAAAGGCTTCCTCACGGGAATAGAGAGTCACGGCACTGACATTCTCCATTTTGCTCAATGTTTCTCCGATTTCCGCAATTCTTGCATCAGAGGTGTTATCCAGAAGATAGATGATCACTTCATTCTTATCCTCAATGCCGCCTATGACCGCATTGATATTGATATAAAACAAAACGGAAATACCAACCAACAGCAGACTCACGAGCAGCACACAGAAAGAAGCGAAAGCCATCACACGGTTTTTCCATACATTATCAAAGCCTTGACCGACAAGATAACGAAAACTACTCAGCTTCAACTTCTGCGCCTCCTATCACTTCATCGAAAACGACCTCGCCTTGACTGATATTGATAATACGGCCGCCGAAATGACGTACCATCTCATGAGCATGGGTAACCATGAGAATAGTAGTACCGCAAGCATTGATGCCTTGCAGCAATTCGATCAACTCATAGGCAAGCTCAGGATCCACGTTTCCCGTAGGCTCATCGGCAATCAGAAGCGCAGGATCATTGACCAATGCACGAGCCAAGGCACAGCGCTGCTGCTCACCGCCGGAAAGCTCACTGGGATAGCTGTCAGCTTTATCCTGCAAGCCAACCAGCGAGATCACATAGGGGACACGTTTCCGAATCAGCTTCATCGGGGCATCAATCACCCGCAGAACGAAGGCAATGTTTTCATAAACGGTCATGGTTTCGATCAAGCGGTAATCCTGGAACACAACACCGATCGTGCGGCGAAACTCAGGGACTTTGCGCTTTTTCATTTTTGTAAGATTATAACCGTTCACCAAAACTTCGCCGCTATTGGCATCCAGTTCCTTCAGAAGCAATTTGATCAACGTACTCTTACCAGCGCCGGAACGACCGATCGCGAAAGCGAACTCACCGTCATCCACCTTCAAATTGACATCGCTGAGTGCCTCGACACCGGTACTTTCATATGTGACGCATACATTTTTCAATTCAACCAAAAAGAATCCTCCTTACTTTGATCCGGAGGGAAGGAGAACGCATTGCAGCCGGCAAAACGCTCGAAAAGGTCAGATTTTCCTTCCGTTAATTTACCGTGATAAAGCAACAAGTGCCAAACGAGCTCAGAATTCGTTCGGCACTTGCAGCGGCAACAAACAAAGAGAGCAGTGGCCGCAAACGTAATTACCGAGATGGTATTTGCGTAAGCGCAGTCACGTGTTCAGAACTTCACAGGATTTGCAGAAAGATATTTTTTGACCATCAAGGCAATCTTGAAAATAATTGCATGGTCAAATTCACGCAGATCAAGACCTGTGAGCTTCTTGATTTTTTCAAGGCGATATACCAAAGTATTGCGGTGCACGAACAGCTTACGAGAAGTCTCGGAAACATTGAGGTTATTCTCAAAGAAACGCTGAATGGTGAACAGTGTTTCATGATCTAAGCTTTCGATGCTGCCGCGCTTGAACACTTCGTGGAGAAATGTCTCGCACAGAGTGGTGGGCAGATGATAGATCAGACGAGCAATGCCCAGATTGTCATAGCTGCAGATTACCTTGTCCGTATCGAATACTTTACCGACTTCCAGAGCCATCTGTGCTTCCTTAAAGGAGCGCGCCAGATCTCTGACACCGACAACACTGGTACCGATACCCACATTGACTCTGGTATAGAATTCACTGGAAAGCGTATCGGCAATCGAGCGGGCAAGCTTTTCCAGATCCTTGCTTTCCACAGTGGATTTGATTTCCTTGACAAGAACGATATCGGTTTCGGTGATATTAAACACGAAATCCTTGCTCTTGTCGGGGAAGAGATTTTGAATGACATCGTATGCAGAGATATCGTTGGCAGAAACAATGCGGATCAGGAATACCACACGGCTGATCTCGGCATTAAAATGCAGCTCACGTGCCTTCACGACAATATCACCGGGGAGGATGTTATCCAGAACAACATTCTTGATGAAGTTGTTGCGGTCATATTTCTCGTCGTAATACTGCTTGATGCTCGACATGGTGATTGCCAGGATATCCGCATATTTTGCAGCGCTTTCATCGGTACCTTCCACAAAGACTGCATAATCGGGAGCAGTACGGGAACCAAACGGCTTATAGGTGCAGCCGTCACGAATGAACAGATCACCGGATTCGTTCATATCCAGCGAAACAAATTCATTGGTTGTTCCGACTCTGGAGGTATCACTGCAAGCAATAATGGTAGCAGTTTCGTCCACAACACCCACTGTAGCATCAATGGAATCGTGCATCTGAACAACTAAAGTCTGGAATGGTCTGTTAGACATAATAAAATCCCTTCGCTTTCTTCATGATTCTTAAATATATAGGAGCCCTGAATGACTCTTGCATTACATAATGTTAAGAATCAAATATTCACAGGGGAATGAATGGTACCAAAATGTCAACGCTAGACAAATTGTAACACATTTCAAATCCTTGTTTGTTACTAAACTATGAACAAACTGTGAATATTCGATAAAGTAGCCATAATTTGAATGTCCGATTGGCGAAAATACCGAAAATTTCCTTGAAAAAGCATCGGATTGAAGCAAAATCGTTTCAAATACGGTTACAATTCGGTAACAGGATTTGTTACATTTTTTCAGGAGCAGAAACCTTAAGCAGATGCAGAACATTTCCGAGCACCTGTCTGGTAGCAGTGCACAGGAGCAGTCTTGCATCCCGCAGTGCCACAGACTCTGCATCACGAACCTTGCAGGCATCATAGAACTTATGGAACAAAGCAGCAAGCTCAACGGCATATTTTGTCATGCGGGAAGGATCAAGCTGCTTGGCTGCTGCATTGATTTCGGCAGGCAGCAGAGCAATCTGACGGATCAGTTCACGCTCCGGAGCGGTTTCCAGCAGAGCAAGCGCCGCATCCTTTGCATCGGGAGCGGTAATCCCGTCATCGTTGAGATTACGGATCAGGCTGCAGATTCTTGCATGGGCATACTGTACGTAATAGACAGGATTGGATGAAGATTTCTCCACAGCCAAATCCAGATCGAATTCAAAATGAGAATTGGCCTCACGGAGATTGAAGAAGAATCTTGCAGCATCCACGGGAATATCCTCCAGCAGTGTCACAAGCGTCAGAGCCTTTCCGCTGCGCTTGGATTGCTTTACGGGCTTACCATCACGCATCACAGCAACCATCTGCATCAAAACAACAGTCAATCGGGAAGCATCTACGCCCAATGCAGTAAGAGCAGCTTTCAGACGGGGGACATAGCCGTGATGATCGGCACCGAGAATATCAATGGCCTGATCGTAGCCGCGGGTAACGAGCTTATTGTAATGATAAGCGATATCCGGAACGACATAAGTGGGGATACCGTTGGAACGTACAATGACAAAATCCTTATCGGCACCCAACGCCTCAGCACGGAACCAGAGCGCATCATCCTTTTCATAGGTATAACCGCTTGCTTTGAGCTGTTCAATGATCTGTGCAACGCTGCCGTCAGCATGCAGTGTGCTCTCGGGGAACCAGCGGTCATATTGAATCCGATACTGCATCAGGTCATCCTGCAGACCTTGAATATTCTTGGGCAAAGCGAAGTCAACCAGCGCTTTTCTGCGATCTTCCTCAGAAGCGTCAGCCAATGCATCACCGTACTGATCGAAATACAGCTTGGCATGGGCGATGATATCCTGTCCGAGATAGACATCCTCAGGCATCGGGAAGTCAGCAGTATTGCCGTCAGCGCCGTAGATAAGCTTGCAGAGCTCTTCGGTGCTGACACCGGAATGATAGATTGCCTGTCCCTTTTCAGAGCACAGATGCAGATAGCGGAGTGAAAGAGACTTGCCGAACTTTTCGATCTGATTGCCGGCATCGTTGATATAGAACTCTCGTTGGGTATCAAATCCGGCTGCCGTAAAAACAGCGGCAAGACAATCACCGATTGCACCGCCTCTGGCATTACCGACGTGCATCGGACCGGTGGGGTTTGCGGACACAAACTCTACAAGCACGCGTTTGCCCTTACCCATATCGGTGCAGCCGTAGCGATCGCGCTCCTGCATAACATCCTCCAGCACCTCGCTGTACCAAGCGGATGAGAGGAAGAAGTTCAAGAATCCCGGACCTGCAATTTCGATTTTGGAAAACGGAGAGCCTTCCAGCGAAACCGCTCCGACAATTGCTTCGGCAATTTTACGGGGAGCCATTCGCAAAGGCTTAGCACAAACCATAGCGGCATTGGATGCGAAATCACCATGGGAACGATCAGCAGGGATTTCGATGATAAAATCGGGCAGGGGCTCAGCGGGGAAGACACCTTCCGCAACAAGTCTGCCCATGGCTTCAAGGATAATGGTGTGCGCATTGTTGGATGCAGCAGCGATGCGATTCAAAATGCAGCGCTCCTTTCTTTATGTGAAATATATTTTATGATACAAGAGAAGGGGAAAGATCAATCCGTGCCGATGCTGGGCATCTGCGTGGTTGTCCGAACATGAAGCCGGATGGAATGGTTGGTACGGATGGTATCATTCAGATTGAGAGAATACTGAGCAAGCAGCATACCGCCGGATTCGTGGAACGCATATTTAATCTTTTTTGTATAAACCGTTAATTTCATTTCGGTCTCAGGAATCCGATAAACGGTTTCATGTGTTTTGCCTTGTTCCAGCAAAAGATCCATGCCATAGGCACCATTGCGCTGGATTGTCAGCACGGGACCGGGCAGGACAGTGATATGGGTCAGCGGAGCAACCGTTTCCTCAAGACCGGTTTCTTGATAGACAATTTCCACACGATCGGGGGTGTAGGTATAGCTGCAAAAGGAGTCCATGTCCGTGGAATTGGTTTCGCCATCCAGTGATTGGCTACTGAATAATCGGATGATGGCGTTGTCATGATTTGTTTGCGCAGCCGGATGCAGCTGATGCAAAATGAATCCCTCCCGAAAAATGGTAGAATCAGAAGCCCTGATCAGAATGTTCAACGGCTTGTTCGATGAGCTTATCCAGCAGATAGGCATAGCGCATTCCGAGATCGCTCATCAGAGTGGTATAGATGGCATGCGCAGAGAGGTCCGGCATGGTATTGACCTCATCCAGCAGAATATCGCCTCGTTCAGCATAATGGAAATCGATGAGAGCCAATCCCTTGCATTCCAGTGCACGATAAGCCTCGATGGCGATTTCACGGACAATTGCAGCAGTGCTTTCCTCGATATCAGCGGGGACAAGCACCGAATCCTGTGTACTGTCATCTCTGCGGACTTTTTCGCCTACGAAAGAAGCGAAGGGAAGATCATAGCCGAACACAGCCACACAAAGCTCCTTGCCCACTACAAACTGTTCCACTAAAGCTGTGGAATCCTGCGTAAAAGCACGTTTGAGTGCGGTCAGCAGCTCTGCACGATTCTGTGCGGCATTCTCACCGAATGCCGATTCGCCGCTGGCAGGCTTTACATAAACGGGATAACCGATCTGCAGCTCAATCTTTTCGCATTGGCGCTCTAAACGGCTCAGATCACGCTGCGATACCGATACCCATTTCGGAGTACGGATATCCGCGGCATTCAGCAGGATATGGGCGATGGCTTTGTTATGCGAAATCGCAGAGCCGAGAATGCCGTTGCCTACATAAGGGATCCGGGAAAGCTCGCAAAGGCCCTGAATGGCACCATCCTCACCATATCGTCCGGGCATCAGAGAGAACACAACATCAATGCGCTTGTGCGTATAGCCGCTGTCTTCCAGAATGAGGATGCCATGATGCGCAGCATCGGGCGAAAGCACGGTAGGGGAGCAATCGGGATTCTGATCCCAGGTTCCGTCAGCGATTTCGGAATAATCGCCCGGAAAATAGAGCCATCTTCCTTTCAGATTTCGTCCCAGCGGAATGACTTCATATTTCTCCTCGGGGATTGTACGCAAAACATCGGCAGCGGATTGCAGCGATTTTTGATATTCGGTGGGCGCTCCGCCGAATAATACAAGAACTTTTGTTTTAGCCATAATGTCAAGCGACGGCAGTCCGCCGTCTCTCCTTTCCCCGGAATCAGCCCTCCGAACAATGCAATAGCTGTCCGCTATTTGTGCACATTTATGAATGAAATCGGAGAGCGGTAGTGCAAAATGAAGATTATCGCAGTACAGAGCGAAGATTTCTCAAAGCAAAGCATTACAAAGATGCATCCTTATTTTAGCATACTTCACAAAAAATTGCAAGTGTTTTTTTGCAATTTCACAGAATTATTTTCAAAAAACGTCTTGCAAAGAGGCGTGACGCAATTTTTATTGCTGTTTTTCACAAATTCTGACGAACCTGAGAAGAAAGTGAGAAAATCATCGTGACAAAGCTTGAAAAATCTGATATGATAGTAAGTGTTATGCATTTGATACTCAATGAATCAAAGGAGTTACTATGGACATTTTAGCAGCACTTGCACAAGAATTCCACCTCAAAGCCGAGCAGATCCATCAGACAGTTGCATTGATGGATGACGGCTGTACGATCCCGTTTATTGCGAGATATCGAAAGGAAATGACGGGTTCTTTGGATGACCAGACTCTGCATGCGATTGCGGATCGTTTGCATTATCTGCGGAATCTCGAAGCGCGCAAAGAGGAAGTGAAAGCCGCCATTGCCGCACAAGAGAAGCTGACGGATACTCTGTCTGCTTCCATTGATGCTGCCAAGACTTTGGTTGAAGTAGAAGATCTGTACCGTCCTTATAAGCAAAAGAGAAAAACCAAAGCATCCATTGCCAAGGAACGGGGACTTGCGCCTCTTGCCGATTGGATTATGGCACAGCAGGACGGGTGTTCTCCCGAGGAAGAAGCACAGCAATATATCAATCGGGAACAAGAGCTTCCCGATATCGAAGCAGTCCTGCAGGGCGCTGCGGATATTCTGACCGAGACAATTTCGGATGACGGTGAGATTCGCAAGCGTCTGCGTAATCTGATGCTGCTGCGCGGTACTGTGATCGTCAAGGCAACGGATTCCGAAACCGACAGTGTCTATCGCAATTATTATGACCACAGTGAACCGGTTGAAAAAATCGCCAAGCATCGTATTCTCGCGATCAACAGAGGCGAAAAGGAGGAGTATCTGAAGGTAACGCTCCAATTGCCGGCCGAGCTTGGTGAAACGGTTGTCACAGGCGCTTATGTCAAGAGCAATAATCCATGTGGTCAGATGGTATATCAATCCTGTCTGGATGCGCTCAAGCGCTATATTCTTCCTGCCGTGCAGCGTGAGGTCCGTGCAGAGCTGACTGCATCAGCTTGTGAGCAGGCGATAACGGTATTCGCATCTAATTTGCGTCAGCTGTTATTGCAGCCGCCCATGCGCGGCGCCATTACGCTTGGACTGGATCCGGGATTTCGTACAGGCTGCAAGGTAGCAATTGTGGATGAAACAGGTAAAGTGCTGGCAACAGATGTGGTATATATTACGGCTTCCTCTGCCGATCGGATTGCATCTTCAAAGATCAAACTGAAACGTCTGATTCTTGACCACAATGTCACGATGATAGCCATCGGAAACGGTACTGCGTCCAGAGAATCCGAGGCTTGTGTTGCAGAGATTCTGCGTTCGATTCCCGATCGCAAAATTGCATATATGGTAGTCAGCGAGGCAGGTGCTTCCGTATATTCCGCCTCGAAGCTTGCTGCGGAAGAATTCCCGGATTATGATGTATCGCTCCGCAATGCGGTATCCATTGCACGCAGATTGCAGGATCCTCTTGCAGAACTTGTCAAGATTGAGCCTAAGGCGATCGGTGTGGGAGAATATCAGCATGATATGCCGCCTGCACGGCTTACGGAATCGCTGGATGGCGTTGTGGAGGATTGTGTCAACGCAGTCGGTGTGGATGTCAATACCGCCTCTCATTCATTGCTTTCCTATGTATCGGGCATTCACAGTGGAATTGCAAAGAATATTGTTGCATATCGTGAAGAAAACGGAGCATTTCCGAATCGTCGTGCCTTATTAAAAGTACCGAAGCTGGGTGCAAAGGCATATGAGCTGTCTGCGGGATTCCTCAGAATACGGGGAGGCAGGAATCCGCTGGATAATACCGGTGTGCATCCCGAGAGCTATCAGGCTGCCGAAGCATTGCTGAAGGCATGCGGCTATCAGCTTTCGGATATCGGCGGAGATCTGCAGCGTTTTCAGGAAACAGTCGAAGCAAAGGGATATGCCGAGCTGAGTGCATCTCTGGGCGTTGGTGAGCCGACGCTGCGGGATATTGTTGCGGAATTGCAGAAGCCGGGACGAGATCTTCGTGATGAACTGCCGCCTCCGCTGCTGCGAAGCGGTGATATTATGACAATTGAGAATCTGAAACCCGGCATGGAGTTTGTGGGAACGGTTCGCAACATCATTGATTTTGGTGCTTTTGTGGATATTGGTGTGCATGAGGATGGTCTGGTGCATATTTCCCGTTTGTCCAATCGCTTTGTCAAGCATCCTTTGGATGTTGTAAAAGTCGGTCAGATTGTGCGTGTTCATGTGCTGGATGTGGACATCGGGCGCAAGCGGATCAGCTTGACAATGAAAGAAGTATCTCAGGAAAATCTTTCCTAAGATGCCGTTGTTCACAGACAGAATATTGATTGACAGATTCTGTAAGATATGATATGATACATATGTATGGCGGTTGTCGGGGGATGCCGGTATACAAATTCTAGGAATGAAAGGATTTGTAAAGTATGAAATCAAGCAAAAAGTTTCTTGCAGCTGCAATGTCCGGCGTGCTTTTGTGCAGCGGTGCAGCCTTCCCGATTGCGAATGCCGCAGTGGATTCTGTCACCATGACAGCAACCATTGCACTCAATGGTGACAGCATTGCTGTTGAGGGTGACAATGTTGCTGTGGAGGGAACAATTGTAACAATTTCCGCATCCGGTTCTTATGAGATCAGCGGTACACTGAATGACGGTCAGATCCGTGTGTCGGTTCCGGATGAAACCGTGGATCCCGGAACGGTAAAGCTGTATTTCAACGGTGCATCCATTACCGGTGTCAGCGAAGCACCGCTGTATATTGTCAATGCGGAAAACACCTCGCTGAATCTTGTGGAAGGTACGGAGAATTTTCTCAATGACGGCCCTGTCTATACCGAAACCAATGCTGTCATTTATGCCAAAGATGATATTACTATCAAGGGAGATGGTGCACTGACCATTACTGCCTTAACGCAGCATGGCGTGCACTGCAATAACGATCTGAAGATCAACGGCGGTGAGATTCGTGTGGATACGGAGATGGAGGATGCTCTGCGCGGAAAGACCTCCGTTGAGATCAATGGCGGCTTCTTGAATATCAATGCCGAAGGGGATGGCATAAAATCCACACAGGGCGATGTTTTGATTACCGGCGGCGAGACCGAAGTGAAAGCAGGCAATGATGCTGTACAGGGCGAGACATCGCTGGTGATCAGCGGTGGTGAGCTGATGGCCAACGGTGACCGTGGTCTGACCTGTGCGACTGCTGCTGTCACCATCAGCGGCGGTGTGGTTCTTGCAACGGCAACCGACAATCAGTGTGCCTCTGTCACGGCAGAGCAGCCTGTCATGCTGCTGAACTTTGCCGAAGAATGTGTTAAGGATCAGAAACTGGTGATCTATGGCAAAACTGCTGCGGATGCCGATCTGCAGCTGCTGTCTATGAAGCCCGATAAGAAGTTCAGCTTTGCTCTTGTTTCGATTCCTGAGTTTACCGCTGACGGTGTATATGATCTGACCCTTGCGGATGCTTATCTGACGCATGCGGCTGCAAAAACAGATCACGATTTTACCATGACCGATGCACTCACTGCCTTTGACAGCGTGTTGGTGACCGATTCGAAAGTGCCTTCTATTCTCATGGGCGATGTCAATGTGGACGGCATCATTAAGATCGATGATGCGGTGATGCTGGCACGCTATGTTGGTGAGGATGATAGTCTTGTAATACCGGATGGCGGTGCAGAGCGTATGGATATGAACAAAGATCATATTGTGGATGCCAGTGATACCATCCAGATTTTGAGATATCTTGCCGGTCTGAGCTGATCTTGGATGGTTGCATCATAAGCAAATAGATTCTTGGCGCAGAAGTGAAATGCTTGCTTCTGCGCCAATTTTATGGCAGCCCGAAAAAAATTGGAGAAAAATCACAAATACTACTTGCAAACGGTGTAAAAATATGGTACAATGTCTATAAGTGCATACATGCGCATGAAAGAATCCACGAAACAAGGAGGTAGTCCTATGGGTGCACGAATTCTGACCAGAGATGATGCGAAAAGTTTCATTCGCAGTAATACCGAAAAATTGAAGCTGCCCGCTGATTTTACAGTGATCGGTGAGGGTGCCTTGGCAGGTTTTTCGCAAGTAAAAGAGTTGACAATTCCCGAAGGTGTAACCCGTATTTGTTCTCATGCGTTTTTTATGAGAAGCTTCAAAAATGCCAGCGGTCTTGAGCGTTTGATTCTTCCCGCTTCACTGACACAGTTTGATCTGTGGGCTTTTTATGACTGCAATCAACTGAAAACGGTCTTTCTGCCGGAAGATTTTCCCGAAAAGAAGGCTCTGGAGCTGTTTTTTCATCAGCCCGGTGCGACATTGAATTTCGGAAAAAAGCTGCTGTTTTCCGCAAAAACCAAAACAGTACAAGAGATCATGGATGAGACATCCGGTATTCTGACCCCCAATACCGCAGCGGTGCTGCCTGTGCATGATGGTGTTTGGGAGATCCCGGCAACCTATTTTGCCATCGGATCTCACGCAGGACGCTCCATCGTCAGCAAAAAGATCCGTAAGATCGTGCTGCCTTCCAGCATTCGTCTGATTTCGTCTATGGCGTTTACAGATCTGACGACGCTGGAGGAGGTGGTGATTTCGGATGGCGTAGAGCATATTGATAACGCTGCCTTTATGCGCTGCAAGAATCTGCGCAGAGTAGTCATCCCTGCATCAGTGAAGCGGATTGGTGCCGGTGCATTTATGGACTGTCCGCAGCTCAAGGAGATCGTGCTGCCTCCGCAGCTGCAAGCCATTGAAGATGAACTGTTTAGCGGCTGTACATCGCTTTCTTCCATTCGGATCCCCGAAACGGTTAGCAAAATCGGAGCCGGTGCATTTGCCGGATGTACTGCACTTCGCTGTCTGGTATTGCCGGATTCTGTCAAAACAATCGGAATCAGTGCATTCTGGGAATGTGCTGCATTGCAGCAGCTTTATATTTCTCCTGCCACAAAAACGATTCAGCAATCGGCACTGGGAAATTGTCCGTTGCTGACTGAGCTTTATATGCCTCGTATTATCGCAGATGCTCTGGAGCAGAAGCGTGTGCTGGGTGAGAATACCAATCCCCGGATTCAATGGATTGAGCAGGATTCTCCAAAGCCTGCGTTTGCTGAGATGGATCCCGATGAAGCATTTGCCGCTTGTTCGGATCCCCTTGCGGAGGATAACGCTGCAGACGAAATCTTGCAGGCAGTTGCCGCTGCTGAGATGAATTCTGTCGTAACGCCGCCCAAATCCCAACAGGTATCGCAGGAAGAGCCAGCGCCTGTCCAGCAGTTGGATGCGGATGCGGTACGGAAGCTGGAACAGACCATTGCTTCCATGCAAGAGAAAATTGATGCCCTTTCCAGTCAGAATGCCGCCGCAGCACAGGCTTCCCGGCAGCCTGCCATTGATGCCGGCGCTGTGGAAGCTTTGAATGCCAATTTAGCGGCGATGCAAGCAAAATTTGATCAGTTTTCCGATATGCAGCAATCTGTGGAAGCCATTGCGTCTATGCAGGAGCAGGTAGCAACCATTGCTTCCATGCAGGGTCGTGTGGAGCAGATCGCAGCCATGCAGGAAACCGTGCATGAACGTGTCGGAGCAATCAGCGATATCCAGGAAAAAATGAGCGAGATTGATGACATTCGTGCCAAGGTCGATGCCATTCAGCCGGATGCCATTGGTGATATGCAGCAAAAGGTAAGTGAGATTTCCGATATCCGTCAGAAGGTGGATGCCATCACCGATATTCAGGCAAAAGTCAATGAAATTTCGAATATTCGGGAAAAGGTGGATGCCATTTCCGGTGTACAGGATAAGATGGATGAGATCTCCGATATCCGTCAGAAGGTCGATGCGATTTCTGAAGTACAGGAAAAAGTCAGTGTGATTTCCGATATCCAGCAGAAGGTCGGCGCCATTACCGATGTGCAGGAAAAGGTGGGCGAAATTTCATCCACACAAGCGGATATGAATAAGCGCTTTGCGGAGATTACAGGCAAATCGTTTTCGCAGAAGGATGTTTCTGCATCTGTTGCTCCCGATGCACTGGATTCTGCTTTTGTACCTGTACAGCGCGGCAATTATCGGAAAGATGATCATGTCTTTACATATGAGATTTCCAAGCCGGTGGAGGGACCTAAGCAGCGCAGCCTGATGCTCAAGGATTATACCGTTATTGCTTTCCGCTCTTTCCGTGAGAAAGAAGGCGGCGAGCGGTTTGAAATTCCCGAAGGTGTGCGTCGTGTGGAAACACAGGCATTCTGGGATTGCCCCAGATTGCTTGCCCTTGAGCTGCCTCACTCTCTGACAGAAGTTGAGCCGGATGCATTTTCCGGATGCAGCCGTCTGACCGATGCGTATCTGTGTGAGGAATTCCCGGAACGCCGTGCTGCGGAGTATTTCCTGTTTCGTCCTGAGGTGAAGCTGCATTGGCCGAAAAAGGGATTCCTTTCGAAAGCAAAAGTGCATACAGTTGCCGAGCTGCTGGAACAATATGATGATATTCTGACCGCTGAAAAAGCCAAAAAGCTTCAAGTACGGCATCATGTGCTGCAGATTCCCGAAGGCTATACGATTCTTGCACCGGATATGGCACGTGGTATCAACGCAAGAGCCGATGAGCCGGAGCATATCTTGCATACAATTATTCTGCCGAAATCTTTGCGCAGAATCGGCGCCAGAGCTTTTGTCGGACTGGAAACATTGCAGCATATTGTAATGTCAAAAGGTTTGCAGATCATTGATATGCATGCATTTTCGGGTTGTGAAGGTCCATATCGGATCATCTTCCCCAACAGCGTGAGCTATATTGGTCCTTATGCCTTTGCAGCGCCTTGCCGCTATGAACAGATCCGTCTGCCGAAGCGTTTGCGCCGTATTTCCGAGAATACCTTTACCAACTGCGAGTCTCTTGTTTCACTTCGTATTCCGGAATCCGTTACAGATATCGGAGATTGTGCACTTTCGGGCTGTACCTCTCTGAGCAGTCTTACGCTTCCTCAGCGATTTTCCGAATCCCTCAAACAGATTCTGGATGGTCCCGTTAAGCTGTCTGTGATCTGGTCTGAGGATGCAAAGGATGCACATCGCCGTGAGCCGAATCCCGCACTGATCAATGTGCTGGAACCCCAGATGCATTCCATTGCGACCCATCGTGTCTTCACCAAAGAGATGAGTCAGAATTGCAGCAATTTTGCCGAGCGTCTGACAATGCTGCGCTCACATCCCTATGCAGGAGCGGAATCTTTGGAAGATATGTCCAATCAAACGAAATTTGAGATTCCGTTGGGCGTACTTCGCTTGTGCAGCTATGCTTTTGGACAGAATAGTCGATTGCTCACACTGATCATACCCAAGGCGCTGTCTGTGTTTGAATATGCAGCGTTCTATGGATTTGAACGCCTGAGAGATGTATTTTTCCCCGAAGATTTTGATCGTGACAGTGCAGCGGTGCTCTTTATGAATTCGCCGCAGGTGCTGTTGAATATGGGCGGCAGTCGGCCAATCAAGGTGCGACAGGTACTGAATGATTGTCCATGGGTACTGACTTCCAATGATATTGCTGAGTTTCCTGTTGTCAATGGCGTGATGACAATTCCGGATGGCTATTTGGTCATTGCCTCTTTTGCGTATCATGGAATCATGGGTATGACACATTTGCGTACTTTGCAGATTCCGCCCAGTGCTCGTCTGATTGGTTATCGTGCATTTGCCGAGCAGGAGCATCTGGAGGAGGTTGTCTGTGCTGAGG
This sequence comes from Oscillospiraceae bacterium, assembly GCA_017532085.1. Classification (GTDB taxonomy): domain Bacteria; phylum Bacillota; class Clostridia; order Oscillospirales; family Ruminococcaceae; genus Firm-04. The sequence goes on from JAFXJT010000067.1 coordinate 44,683, forward strand.
GTCTGTTGGCTGTAGAGCCGCAAGCCTTTGTGGATTGTCATAATTTGCGGAGAATTGTTTTGCCGTCAACGCTGCGGTTTTTAGGCTCTCATCCTTTTGTTGGATGTATGCAGCTGCAATCGCTTGTGCTGCCGAAATCCTTCTCCAATCGAGAGGAAGAGCTGCGTCGGGATTGTCCTCAGCTTCAGATTCAATGGTGTGAGGATTTTGATGAAGGCAGTCTGCCTTCTCGGATTCTTGACTATTCCGATCTGCTTGAAAGAGCTGCACAGGGCGATGTAGAGATGCTGACACCCTTTGATTTGGAGGATATTCCATTGTATCATGGGCAGGATGCCATTGATGGTCCCATTGAGACTTCGCTGCTGTCGGAAGAGACATTAGCCGATACCGAGAATCTTGAAAATAAGACCCAAGCAATGCTTGGAACAAAACCGGCTATTTCTACTACTGCTGAGCCGGAGGTCATTGCGGTTCAGACGGCAGAAGCATCCGCCGAAGAACCCGAAACTCCTGTGGATGCAGAGCATATGGATGCCCTTGCCGAGGTGATCTTTGGTACTGCCGATTCGCAGGAATCCGAACCCGAACCGCCTGCTGAGATCGCAGCGCCGGAAGAAACAGCAGAAGCATCCGCCGAAGAACCCGAACCCCCTGTGGATGCTGAGCATATGGATGCCCTTGCTGAGGTCATTTTCGGTGCATCGGATACACAGGAATCCGAACCCGAACCGCCTGCTGAGATCGCAGCGCCGGAAGAAACAGCAGAAGCATCCGCCGAAGAACCCGAAACTCCTGTGGATGCTGAGCATATGGATGCCCTTGCTGAGGTCATTTTCGGTGCATCGGATACACAGGAATCCGAGTACACCGCCGAAGCCAAAGAAACTGTCACAAAAGGGGAGTCCGCATTGGAGCCGGATCGTTCTATCCCTGAGGATGGCCGATTGACCGCAAAGGAATGCCGCCGCTGGTATCATCAGGAAGCTGACTTTACAATCCCCAATGGATATCGCGAGATTCGTGCCGGAGCCTGTGCTGCTTTGGATGAGCTTTCTGCTTTGACAATTGCAGAATCTGTTGAACGGATCGGCAATGGCGCATTTGCAGACTGTACGGCTCTGAAAACTGTGGTCATACCGTTGTCTGTCACAGATTTGGCAGAAGATGCATTTGATGGCTGCGATGCAATCTGTTCTGTAACGGCACCGAAACGTCTTGCCGAGCAGATTCTTGCAATGTTCGGAGATACACCTGATTATGTATGGCTGGAAGATCCGCCCAAAATCATAGGGGATGGCAGATTCACTGCCAAGATCCGCAACACTATGTATCATGGTGAAGAGACGCTCATCATTCCGGAAGGCTATCTGGAGATCCGTGCCGGAGCCTGTGCCTGTCTGGAGGAGGTTACAACACTACAATTGCCCACAACACTTGTAAAAATTGCAGGCGGTGCTTTCGCAGACTGTACCGCACTGACTTCGCTGCAGATTCCTGCAAGCGTTACCGAGCTTGCTGAGGATGCATTTGAAGGCTGTAATTCGCTGCAATCCGTGACAGCGCCCCGTCATCTGGAAGAGATTGTACGGCAGTGCTTCCCCAATGTTTTGCTGCAATTTACAGAGAACGAATAAAAAATCTGATTAGGGCTTGTATTTTTCAAGTGATTGTGATATAATGATTGTTATGGATTTTCTGAAAGGAGATTCGTATGATTATCATCGAAAACCATATTGGCACGATTCGGGTCACAAAGGCATATCTGCGTGCTTTGATCGAGCATACAGTCATCAGTTGCTTTGGTGTCGCTGATCTGAATGATTCTTCACCGCTTGAGACATTGAAGACACATTTGTTTCCGGGTGATCTTCAGCGTGGTATCCAGCTGCGCTCCAAGAACAATGCACTTATCATTGATTTGCATATTGTGACCGGCATCGGTACGAATGTCACTGCCATCACCAACAGCATCCGCAACAAAGTGCGGTATGCCGTTGAGGAGTCTATCGGCATTCAGCCTGCGCAGATCAATGTATTTATCGACGGTGTTCGTGCATAACGATTGGGGGAGCATAATAGTGATTACTGGAAATCAATTGAAAGCAGCAATGATTCATGCTGCAATTCTGATTAACAATAGACGACGTGAAGTGGATGAACTGAATGTTTATCCTGTACCGGATGGTGATACCGGTACAAATATGTCAATGACCATCTCTGCTGCCAAGCGTGAGTTAGAGCTACTTCAGAATCATTTGCCTGTATCACAGGTGGCTGATACCGCAGCTTCGGCAATGCTTCGTGGTGCAAGAGGAAATTCCGGCGTAATTCTTTCGCTTTTGTTCCGTGGATTTTCAAAGGGACTTTCCGGCTTGAAGGAGGCTGGTGTAGCTGACTTCGCCAATGCTTTGGAGCTTGGTGTGGCAGGTGCCTATAAAGCGGTTATGAAGCCCACGGAAGGTACTATTTTGACCGTATCCCGAATGGCAGCCTCCAAAGCACAGGAGCTTGCCAAAACCGATATCGAATTGCTGGATTTCTGGCAGGAAATCTGTAAGGAAGCAAATGATGTTCTCAAGCAGACAACCGAAATGCTGCCCGCCTTGAAAAAAGCAAATGTTGTGGATGCCGGTGGTCAGGGCTTTTGCATTATCATGGAAGGTATGCTGGAATCGTTCCGTGGTGGTGCTTTGCCCGAAGAAGCCGCAGAACGTACCGGCTCTGTGGATCCGAAGGTAGATTTCAATTCTGCTGTTGCGCAATATGATGAGGAAATCAACTTCACTTATTGTACCGAGTATATTGTAGAGAAGCATGATTCTGCTGCAGATCCCGCAAAGCTGCGTGCCTATCTGGAAACGATCGGTGATTGTGTTGTGGTAGTGGATGACGATGAGATCATCAAAGTTCATGTGCATACGGATAATCCCGGTCTGGCGATTGCTAAAGCATTGGAATTCGGCAGCTTTATCAATGATCCCAAGCCGAAAATCGAAAACATGAAGATCCAGCATCAAAATAAGGTGAAGGAAGCGACAATTGTTCGTCAGCAGGAATTTGTACCTGTGGAACCGAACAAGGAGATTGGCTTTGTTGCTGTGGCAGCAGGACCCGGTCTGGAGAGAACCTTTTTGGATCTTGGTGTCGATCAGGTGGTACGCGGCGGTCAGACGATGAATCCTTCTACGGATGATATTCTTCGTGCGATTCATGCAACCCCTGCAAAGACTGTATTTGTTCTGCCGAACAATAAGAATATCATTATGGCTGCAGAGCAGGCGGTCAATCTCGCCAACAGAAATGTCTGCGTGCTGCAGACCCGCACCATTCCGCAAGGAATTGCTGCGATGCTTGCTTACGATGATATGGCGGAGTTCCAAGAGAATCGTATGCAAATGGCAAAGGCTGCTGAGCATGTTTCAACCGGTTCGATCACCTTTGCAGCTCGTGATTCCGAACTGGATGGGCATACCATTCATAAGGATGAAGTGCTGGCTCTGGATAACGGTAAGCTTTCCTTTACAGAGAAAGATGTGAATAAGGCTGCCTATAAGCTCACACGGAAGCTGGTCAAGAATGACACCAGCTATGTAACCATCATTTATGGTGCAGATGTGACTGAGGAACAGTCGCAGCGGCTGAAAGAAATGCTGCATGCAAAGCTGAATTCCCGTGTGGAATTGACGCTGATCAATGGCGGTCAGCCTGTATACTATTATTTGATTTCAGTAGAATAAGCTTGAAAAAGGGACGGGAAACCGTCCTTTTTTCACGATCTGACAGGGGAGTGATCCATATGGAAAAAAGACAGTATCATCTGGAAATGGAGGCGATTTTTCAAACATTGCCTACCGATCCTGTTCCAAGATTATTGCTGCATAGCTGCTGCGGTCCATGCAGCACTGCCGTATTGGAACAGCTCACACCGCATTTTGAGATTGTGCTGTTTTATTATAATCCCTGTATTGCGCCGCAGTCAGAATTTGAGCATCGGCTTCAGACGCAAAAGCAATTGCTTGCGCAGTTGAAGCCGCAGCATCCCATTACCTTGGTTGTGCCTCCCTATGATCACAGCAGCTATCAGCGGGCTGTTGCCGATGCTGCAGATACACCCGAAGGCGGGGAGCGCTGTGTTCGCTGTATTGCAGAGCGGCTTGAGGAGGCTGCGAAAGCAGCTTTGCAATACGATTGCCCATGGTTTACCACAACGCTTTCTGTCAGTCCGCATAAAAATGCGCCCTATCTCAATGCCTGTGGAGAGCGTTTCGCTGCGCAGTATCATTTGTCCTATTTGCCATCCGATTTCAAGAAAAGAGGCGGTTATGCCCGCTCGGTTGCGCTGTCAGGAACCTATGGTCTCTATCGGCAGGATTATTGCGGCTGTCCCCAAAGCCTTGCTGAGGCCATCGCACGCAGAGAGGCAAAGGAAAAAGTTGTCGAAAATACTAATTGATTTGAAAGAATGTGCAGTGCATTTTTCAGTTTGCACGAAGTTGTTATTTTTTTCACAAAGATTCAAAATCCACTCTTGACAAGTGAAAGAAAAAATTGTATACTATATGGTGTGATGCTGTAAACTGCATGGAAGTGTGCAGATCAGCAGCATCATTTTCCTAAAGAAATCACCAATTAGAATTAACGGAGGTTTTATCAATGAGCAGAGTGTATAATTTCAGTGCAGGTCCTGCAGTTTTGCCGGAGGAAGTTCTGAAGGAAGCAGCAGAGGAAATGTTTGACTACCGTGGCTGCGGTATGTCCGTTATGGAAATGAGCCATCGTTCCAAGATGTTCCAGCAGATTATTGATGAGGCAGAGCAGGATCTTCGCGATCTGATGAATATTCCGGATAACTATAAGGTTTTGTTCCTGCAGGGTGGTGCATCTCAGCAGTTTGCAGCCGTTCCCATGAACCTGATGAAGAACGGTAAGGCAGCATATGTTGTAACCGGCCAGTGGGCAAAGAAAGCCTATCAAGAGGCTCAGAAGTACGGTGAGGCCGTTGCAGTTGCTTCTTCTGCCGATAAGACCTTCTCCTATATTCCCGATTGTTCCGATCTGGACATTCCCGAGGATGCTGATTATGTTTACATCTGCCAGAACAATACGATTTATGGCACAGTTTTCCACGAGCTGCCCAACACAAAGGGTCACGAGCTGGTTGCAGACGTATCTTCCTGCTTCCTCTCTGAGCCGATTGATGTTACCAAGTATGGCGTGATCTATGGCGGTGTACAGAAGAACATCGGACCTGCCGGCGTCGTGATTGCCATCATTCGTGAGGATCTGATCCCTGAGACTCCTTATGTAGAAAATGCACCTACCATGCTGAGCTGGAAGATTCAGGCAGATAATGGTTCTATGTATAACACACCTCCTTGCTATGGTATTTATATCTGCGGCAAGGTCTTCAAGTGGCTGAAGAAGATGGGCGGTCTTGAGGCTATGAAGGCTTATAATGAAAAGAAGGCTGCTATCCTGTATGATTTCCTCGATCAGAGCAAGATGTTCCAGGGCACTGTCCGCAAAGAAGATCGTTCTTTGATGAATGTTCCCTTCATTACCGGCAATGATGAGCTGGATAAGAAGTTTGTTGCTGAGGCAAAAGCTGCCGGCTTCGAGAACCTTAAGGGTCATCGTTCTGTTGGCGGTATGAGAGCTTCGATCTACAATGCAATGCCGATTGAGGGCGTTGAAAAGCTGGTTGCTTTCATGAAGAAGTTTGAGGAAGAAAACGCATAATGATCGGGTTTCTTATTATTCTGTTTCTGATAGGTCTGGCAGTTCTGATCGTCGGGATTTATCAGCAGAAAACAGTATATGGTAATCCGAATTATCAGGAAGCAGAAGTGGTTGGATATGCGCCTTATCGCAGCACCAACATGATGATCTCAGCTGTCGGTAATCTGGCAGGCGTTGTGGTTCCGATTGTCAAAGTCATGCTGGATAACGGTGAAATACGACGCTTGAAGCTTCACCTTGATATTCCCCAAGAAACAATAAAACAGTTTCCGGAACTTGGAATTGGCGGAAAAGTGGATGTGCTTTTCTTTGGAGAAAACCCAAAAGAAGCATTTCTGATGAGTCATCCGCTTTCACAGTCCGTTGTTCGATTTTCTATCCTGATTTCAATCGGCGTAGCACTGATGCTTACTGCTGTAGGACTGTATCTGTTTTATTTATCAATTTAAGAAAGGACGATTTTTCGATGTTTCAAATTCAGACTCTGAATAAGATTTCTCCTGTAGGACTCGCACAACTGAATGATAATTATCAGGTTGCAGATACTTGTGATGCGCCTGATGCCATTCTGGTTCGTTCTGCTGTAATGCACGATATGACTTTTGGCGATAGCCTGCTTGCAATTGCCAGAGCCGGTGCCGGTGTCAACAATATTCCTGTTGATCGCTGCGCAGAGGAGGGGATTGTGGTATTCAATACCCCCGGTGCCAATGCAAACGGTGTGAAAGAGCTTGCCATTGCCGGTATGCTGTTGGCTTCCCGTGATATCATCGGTGGTATTCAGTGGGTACAGACCATCAAAGGTGAGGAAACTATTGCAAAGATGGTCGAGAAAGGCAAATCGAAGTTTGCCGGCACTGAGCTGAAGGGCAAAAAACTGGGTATCATTGGTTTAGGCGCAATCGGTGGTCCTCTGGGTAATGCAGCAACACATCTGGGCATGGAGGTTTATGGCTGCGATCCTTATATCTCCATTGATGCAGCATGGAATCTGTCCCGCACCATTCATCATGTCAAAACTCGTGATGAGATTTTCCGTGAGTGTGATTTCATCTCTGTACATACTCCGCTGATTGAGAATCCCGATCCCAACATCAATACCAAGAAAATGATCAATGCAGAGACCATTGCTATGATGAAGGATGGCGTTGTCATTCTGAACTTTGCTCGCGATCTTCTGGTGGATGATGATGCAATGGAAGCCGCACTGATGTCCGGTAAGGTTCGCAAGTATGTAACTGACTTCCCCAATGCAAAATCCGCTAACATGGAGGGCGCAATTGCAATTCCGCATCTTGGTGCATCTACCGAAGAGGCTGAGGACAACTGTGCTGTCATGGCTGCTAACGAGCTGGTTGAGTATCTGGAGAACGGTAATATTCGTAACAGCGTGAATTTCCCCAATGCTGAAATGAATGCTGTTGGTAAGAAATTCTGCATTCTGCATAAGAATGTCAAGAATCTGATTGCCGGTCTTACCAGCGTTGTCAGCAACGCCGGCGGAAATATTGAGAACATGGTGAATGCAAGCCGTAAGGATTTCGCTTATACCATGATTGATGTGACTGGTGAACTGACTGGCGATATCGCTGAGGAAATGAAGAAAATCGAAGGCGTTATTCGTGTTCGTGTGATCGGCTGATCAACTGATTCTGAACAGAAAAACGGCACACGATCCTATGTTTCGTGTGCCGTTTCTTTTGTTGTTTGTCGTAAATCAGAATTCCTGGTTGTTCTGATTTCTGTTCTGAGAGTTATTCTGTTTCTTGTTCTGACCGGGATTGTTCTGCTTGTTGTTGCTGTTCTGCTGGTTCTGACTGTTCTGGTTGAACTGATTGTTCTGCTGATTCATAAGAATGCTCCATTTCTCCG
>JAFXJT010000068.1 GCA_017532085.1 Oscillospiraceae bacterium
CAACAGGGGAGCCGGACACGTGTGTGTCAAGGATAGGACAACAAACAGCACTCCACGGAACGTGGAGTGCTGTTTGTGAAAAGGGATAAATGGGGTGTTTTTCTCTAAAAAGGGTTTGTTTATTTCGAAGCAATGACATGATATAATCATTTTGCAGAGAAAAGGCAATTTTCAGAGGGGGTTCGGATATGCGTATGCAGAGTATGGGCAAGCGAATTGCTGAACTTCGGAAAAAGAGTGGCATGACACAAAGCAATTTGGCACAAAAGCTGGAAATTAGTGACAGAACGGTCAGCAAGTGGGAAAGCGGACAAGGATACCCGGACATTACGATGCTCCCGGAATTGTCCGCAGTGTTCGGCGTATCTATCGATTATCTGATGCTGGGGCGAAAAAGAGGCATTACCATCGCAGGCAATATAATCGCAGATGTGGTTAAGACGATTGCGGAATATCCAAAACAGGGAATGCTGACTTATGTATCCGAGGCGGTACATGCAGTTGGTGGTTGTGTACCCAACACTGCAATCAATCTGGCAAAGATCGACAACAGCATTCCAATCAGTGTGATGGGCAAGGTCGGATCCGACGAAAATGGCAGATTTATTCTTTCGCAGATGCAGAAAAACGGAATCGACACCGGCAATATCTCCTTTTCGTCAAATGCAGTTACCAGTTTTTGCGATGTTATGAGTATGCCCACCGGGGAGAGAACTTTCTTTCACACGAAAGGGGCAAATGCAGAATTTTCCCCTGCGGATATGGATATTTCAGCGCTGAAATGCAATTTGCTGCATATAGGATATATTCTGCTGTTAGATCAGTTTGACAAAGCAGACGATACCTACGGCACGGTAATGGCCAGATTTTTGCACGATGTTCAGCAGCAGGGCATTCAAACATCCATTGATGTTGTCAGTGACAGCGCTGCAGACTACGGTCAGAAGATTATTCCGGCGCTTAAGTACTGCAATTATGTGATTATCAATGAGATCGAATGCTGCAGTATTTGGAGAATGGATGCCAGAACGGCTTCCGGTGCGCTGAACCGCAAAAACGTAAAGACCGCAATGCAAAAAATGGCAGATGCCGGTGTCAGGGACAAGGTCATCATTCACTGCAAAGAAGCTTGCTTTGTTTTGAATGTGCAAACCGGAGCATTTACGGAGGTGTCTTCCCTGAAAATACCGGAAACAGAGATAAAGGGCAGTGTGGGAGCAGGAGATGCTTTCTGTGCAGGCTGCCTGTACGGAATTTATAATCATTTCCCGGATCGGCAGCTTTTGGAGTTTGCATCCGCTGCTGCAGCGTGCAGCTTGTTTGCAGCAAACTCAGTTGACGGAATGCGGAAAAGGGGCGAGATTGAAGCCTTATCAAATAAATATGAAAGGCAACATAATTTACCTGAAAGGATGAAAGAGGATGCTTGCGAAACTAAGTGATGTATTGGCAGATGCACAGAAGAACGGTTATGCAGTAGGACTGTTTAACACCATCGACACAGACGCACTGGAGGCAGCGATTTCTGCAGCTGAGGAAATGCGTTCTCCGATTATCATCGGCACGGCAGAGGTGCTGCTACCCTACGGTCCGTTACAGCTCATCGGACCTGCCATGGTCAATGCTGCAAAAAACGCGACTGTGCCTGTGGTGGTGCATTATGATCACGGTTTGACCAAAGAAAAATGCGTTGAGGCATTGGAGCTGGGCTTTACAAGTATTATGTTCGACGGTTCTGCCGGCAGTGAAGAGGATAATATTCGGCTGACGCGGGAAATGGTGCGTATCGCCCATGAGATGGGTGCTTCCGTGGAAGGCGAGATCGGTCACGTAGGCACCATCGGCGAAGATGATGCCGATGGGGCAGATATGTATACTACGCCCGAAGAAGCTGTGAATTTTGTAAAAGCTACCGGCGTAGATGCGCTTGCTGTGGCAATCGGAACAGCCCACGGTGTGTACAAGACAAAGCCGAAGCTGGACATTGAAAGACTGGCGGCGATCAGAG
>JAFXJT010000069.1 GCA_017532085.1 Oscillospiraceae bacterium
CATTTCCGACCATATTGCTTACCATTGGCATGATGCTTGCGTGCTGCATCCGAGAGATTGTGCTGACACCATATCAATATATTCTATGTTTGCTGTTTTGTTATGCGGTTGCTTGTATTATGACGTTGATCAGAGATCGCAGCATACTGATGGAATCGATTCATCGGATTCATGGCGATCTGATCGGGAATACCTTCGGCGGTTTTCGGCGGTGTGACAGAATCTTTTCCAAAGCCATGCAGTGTTATTATGACCGACGCTATCGGGATGCACTGGAATATTATCTTGTGATTCGGGAACAATCGCTTACTGAACGCGAAAATGCAGTATGCTCCTATTATATCGGTAGGTGCTATCAACAAATGGGCTGTGCAGGACATGCACGGCAATATTATGAAACAGCTTTGGCGCAGGGATTTGACCGGAATCATGCTTTGTTGTTTTTGGCACGGAGCTGTGCCGAATGCGGCGATCTGGATGCGGCAATGACATATTATCAGCCGCTGTTGGATGCACCGCCGGTTGCATTCTCTTTTTTATACACGGATATCGGTTTTGCCTATTTGCGGCAGAAGCGTCCGGATGAGGCGATGCATTGGTTTCAGATTTCCGTTGAAAAGGGCGCAAATTATGCTATGGCCCAGGGCGGCATGGCATTGGCTTGTTTATATCTGAAAAAAACCGAAGAAAGTCGGGTATACTACCATAAAGCATTGCTTTATCACATTGAGGAAGCAGCATATTTCAAGCGGTTTTATGCCGATATCTATTATGAAACACAGGGAGAAGCCTTTACGCCCGGTTTGCCCAAAGAGGCAGCAGAAAACAAGGAGTAAACGATATGGCAGTCTATGAGGCATTATACCGCAAATGGCGGCCGCAGACCTTTGATGATATTGTAGCGCAGCCCCACATTACCACCACATTGCGGAATCAGATTCTGAGAAACAAAACTGCGCATGCCTATTTGTTCACCGGTTCAAGGGGAACAGGAAAGACTACCAGTGCACGGATTTTCGCCAAAGCAGTCAATTGTCTGCATCCGCAAAACGGCAATCCTTGTCTGGAATGTGAACTTTGCAAAGATGCGGAAGCCGGGACGCTTACCGATATCATTGAGATCGACGGAGCCTCCAACAATGGCGTTGATGAGGTGCGGAATCTGCGGGAAAATGCTGTGTTTATGCCGGTTCGATGCCGCTATAAGATCTATATTATCGACGAAGTGCATATGATGTCTGCAGGTGCCTTCAATGCCTTGCTGAAGATGATTGAGGAGCCGCCATCCTATGTAAAATTTCTGTTTGCCACCACTGAGATTCATAAGGTGCCGGCAACCATTCTATCTCGCTGCCAGCGATTTGATTTTCGAAGAATTCTGCCGGCGGATATTGCCGCTCGGCTGCAATATGTTGCCTCTCAAGAGGCGTTTTCCATTACCGATGCTGCTGCGGATCGGATTGCAAGAATATCCGATGGCGGTATGCGTGATGCACTGAGTTTGTTGGATCAGTGTGCTGCCGTTACAGATGCAATTGACATCGGAACGGTGGAAGAGGCGGTGGGGATCGCAGGATCGGAATCGGTATTTGCCGTATTGGATGCCATTGCCGAGAAAAACGCATCGTCAGCCTTGCAGATTGTGGATCAGTTATATCGGCAATCGAAGGATATGACACGCTTTGCCGATGAGCTTTCTCAGCAGCTTCGCAGTGTAATGATGCTGAAGTCCGCAACCTCTGCACCGGAGATTCTGCAGTGTATGCCGACAGATCTGGAGCGTCTGAAAACGTTGGCGGAGCGGATGCCTATGGGCATGGTGCTTGCGGCGCTGGATGCCATTCGCCAATGCTGTGACCGCATGACGCGTTCGGGCAGCCGCCGGATGGAGCTGGAAATGACGTTGATTCGCATTTGCGGTGAAGTGCGACAGGAGCAGGGGGATATTAAGGCATTGACAGAACGGATTGCTGCACTGGAGACGCAGCTTGCCTCGTTGCTCAAGCAAGGTGTGCGTCCTGCATCCTTGCAAACACAACCCAAGAGTCGTCGGGACGAAGCTCCGGCACGAAACCTGCAGGTAGAGGCGGCTCCCGATGAGAAAACCTATGTTCCTGTGAAATGCTGGCCCACCATTTTGGAGCGCTTTGATGAAGTCAATCCATCGGTGTCCGGATTACTGCAAGGATCTGTTGCCTATGCCAATGAGGATAAGGGCATTTTGCTGCTGATTGTGCGCAATCGGCTGTTTAAGAAGCTGTTTACGTCATCGGATGCTGCTGCGCTGGGACAATCCGCGTTTCAGGTTACGGGCAAGAAATATGCCATCCGTTATAAATGCGAGGAAACCGATGCTGAGCAGACCTCTGCAGTGGATCAGCTTTTGCAGCGTGCACAGGCATCCGGTTTAGAAGTTGCCGGTGCAGAGCAGAACCCCATATGATTTATTTTGCATACCGACCGTGCTGGACACGGTTTGTATAAAACGCCGGATGCAATCGAGCGGACGGCATGAAGATTAAAAATGTAAGGAGAAATTGATATGAGATCCAGAATTCCGAAACAGTTCCAGGGCGGCGGCCAGGACATGAACTCTATGATTCATCAGGCAAAGAAAATGCAGGATCAGATTGCAGCTTTGCAGGAGGATATTGAGGGTCGCACCTTTAGTGCAAGTGCAGGCGGCGGTGCAGTCAATGTTGTGGTAACCGGCAAAAAGACTGTCCAGTCTATTGAACTGAAGCCTGAGGTGGTAACACCCGATGATATCGAAATGCTGCAGGACCTGATTATCAGTGCTGTCAATGAGGCAATCAATACCGTTGAGGAAACCACTGAGAAGGAAATGAGCAAGATCACCGGCGGCGTGGCTCTGCCCGGCTTGTTCTGATTTATGGAGCAGTTCAGTGCATTGCCGTTAGTGGTATTATCCGAACAATTCGCAGCGCTGCCGGGAATCGGTATGAAAACTGCGCAGCGTCTTGCGTATGCAGTGATGGAAATGCCGGCTGAGCAGGCACAGGCGTTTGCCGATGCAATTCTCAATGCACGGAACAATGTGCATGATTGTCCCATATGTCAGAATCTGACGGAGCTTTCCTGCTGTTCGATCTGCGAAAACGTCAAGCGGGATCACACAACGGTCTGTGTGGTGGAGAGTCCTAAGGATGTGACCGCTATCGAGCGTACCGGAGAGTATCACGGTGTCTATCATGTGCTGCATGGTTTGATTTCCCCACTGGATGGTATTTCGCCGGAGCAGCTTCGGATTGATGCATTGCTGCACAGAATTCGTGAGGGCGGCATACAGGAGCTGATTATGGCAACCAATCCCAGCGTAGAGGGTGAGGCTACTGCGATGTATTTGTCACGGTTGATCAAGCCTTTGGGCGTGAAGGTCACAAGACTGGCTTTTGGTCTGCCGGTAGGCGGTGTGATTGAGTATACCGATGAAGTGACATTGTATCGTGCGCTTTCCAACCGCAGTGAGATGTGAATATGCGTAGTGTGATTTTTGATTTTGACGGAACCCTTCTGGATTCCATGCAGATATGGACAGAAATCGATCGTGCGTTTTTACTGGAAAACGGTATTGAGCCTCCGGAAGGGATTTCGGATATTGTGAAGAAGATGTCCATTGAGGAATCCTCTGCATATTTTGTGGAGCGTTTTTCGCTTCCCATGACACCCGAAGCGGTATCGCGGCGAATCGAGGAAATGGCCGATGCAGCCTATCGGTATGATCTGCAGCTCAAGGAAGGCGCCGGAGAATTGCTGGAAGGCTTATGGCAGCGTGGAATTCCCTGCTGTATTGTCAGTGTGACGTATCCATCTCTGCTAGAAGCAGCAATTCAGCGCTTGAAGATCGGATCCTATGTTTCCTTTTATCTGACACCTGCTTCGGCGGCAGAAGGCAAACATACGCCGGCGCTATATCAAGCAGCGGCAAAGCGGTTGGGTACTGACATAGCAGATACTGTGGTGGTGGAGGATGCCTTGTATGCGGCAAGGACTGCAAAAAATGCAGGGTTTTATACTGTCGGCGTGCTGGATCCCGTAGGGAAACCCGATTGGGATGCGATGCGTGCACTTTGTGACCGCACGACAGAATCGCTCTGTACTCTTTGTGACGCTTCATTTTATTCTATATTTCACTGAAACGCCGCATATTTTGCGGCGTTTTCCTGTTAGGAGGTCTTTTTGTGCTGATTGATTTTCATACGCATATATTTCCGGATGCAATCGCTGCACGAACACTGGAGATCCTTGTAAATGGTATCAGACGTCAGCAGGGAGATGCCTTTGTAGCGGGCAGAACCATGCACCATACCGACGGTACTTTGCAGGGATTGTTGGATTCCATGGAAGACAATCATGTGGATATGAGCATTTGTCTGCCCATTGTGACCAAAATGACCCAAACGGAAAGCATCAATCGGTTTGCGTATGGGATTCGGAATCAAGTGACACAATCTTTTGGCAGTCTGCATCCGCTTCAGCCCGATTGGGAACAGGTGTTGGAGCAGCTTGCCGAAAAAGGCTTCCGTGGAATCAAACTGCATCATCAGTTCCAGCTTTGTGATATTGACAGCAAGGAATCAATTCGGGTGCTGAAAAAAGCCGGTGCGCTGGGACTTCTTGTGATATTTCATGCCGGAGCGGATATTGGATTGCCGCCGCCTGTATATGCAACTCCGGAAAAGATCCGCAATGTGCTGACGGAAATGGATGGCAGCCATCTGATTGCAGCCCATCTGGGCGGCTGGCGGATGTGGGATGATGTGGAACGGTATCTTTTAGGGACGAGCATCTATCTGGATACGGCATATATCAGAGAATATATTGATCCCGTACAATGCAAACGGATTATTGATGCACATGGTGCAGATCGTGTGTTGTTCGGCTCGGATTCTCCTTGGGAAAATCCGTCGGAAACGCTTGCATTTTTGCAGAGTCTTGCTTTGACACAAGAACAGATGGATGCAATCACGCATCGGAATGCGCAGCGCTTGCTGGGATTGGAGTGAGCATGAAGCAAGTGAGAATTGCGGGGCAGCTTGTGTCTAAGACTGCATCCCTTGCACCGATGGCATCGGTTGCAGATACCAGTTATCGGCAGCTTTGTATGGAGCACGGTGCATGTATGTGTACCGGTGAACTGGTATCGGCAAAAGGACTGTGCTATGAAAGCAAAAACAGTGCTGCATTGTGCCGGATTACACCGTCAGAGCGCCCCATGGGAATTCAGTTGTTTGGCAGTGAGCCGCAGTTTCTTGCTGAGGCTGTGACTAGAATTTTGCCTTTTGCACCCGACTGGATTGATCTGAATATGGGATGCCCCGTA
>JAFXJT010000070.1 GCA_017532085.1 Oscillospiraceae bacterium
ACGGACCTTGTCTCCGTACTTTTCGGTGCGGTAAACGATCTTGCTCTCGTACAGCTCGTCGGTCAGATGGGCAAAGACCGCTGCGGGCAGCTCCACACGAACGCCGATGTCCACACGGTTGGACTGGGTGGGGATGTCCAGATCCTTGCAGATTCGCTCCATCCACTTGCTGCCGCTGCGGCCTACGGAAACAATGCACTTTTCACAGGTGTAGTCTGCGTCCTTGCACCTGACACTGTAACCGCCTGCAATGATCTTCACCGCCTCCACGGGAGTATCGAAGAAGAAGTCCACCTGATTCTCCAGGTAAGCGTAGAGATTTTCCAGAACGATATAGTTGATGTCGGTTCCCAGATGGCGCACGGAAGCGTCCAGCAGATGCAGATCATTCTGGATGCACAGGGTCTTGAAGCGGGTACCGGCGGTGGTATACAGCTTGCAGCCCTCACCGCCATAGCGCATATTGATTTCATCCACATAGTGCATCAGATCCAGCGCTTGCTTCTTGCCGATGTATTCGTACAAGGTGCCGCCAAAGTCATTGGTGATATTGTACTTACCGTCCGAGAAGGCGCCGGCACCGCCAAAACCGCTCATAATGGAGCAGCTCTTACAGCCGATACAGGTCTTGATTTTTTCACCGTCAATGGGGCAATGGCGCTTATTCAGTGCATGGCCGGCCTCAAAAACAGCAACCTTCAGCTCCGGCTTATGCTGCATCAGCTCATAGGCTGCGAAGATGCCGCCGGGACCGGCACCGATGATGATGACATCGTAGTTCATATCGTTTCCTCCCTATATGAAATGCAGTAGGCAGAAGTCCTCCTAAATGCAGGTATTTGCAATTATGGTAGCACAAACCCTGTGAAAAGTAAATGGGCAGGTCTATCCGAATCTGCCTCAATAAAGCCTTTGCAATACGCAGGTAACAGTCCATAAGACCTGCATTTTCACTGAAATTCCGTAAAATCTATCGAGAAAGCGCCATGATCCGCAAAACGCGCTCTGGATTTCATGTTTTTCTTCCGGCGCATCATGAGCCGGAGCATTTTGTATATGGAAATGGCACTGGTATTATGATATAATTCATAAAAAGCAAGTTTTCGAGACTGCAGCAGAAAGGACGGTGCCGGAAGTGTCATTGGCTTATGGAATTATCGCTCTGATTTCACTGTGCATGATTGGCCTTTGTGTTACTGCGGATAAAAAGCGGGATGTATGGCTGCTTTTGGTGTTTGTATCCGTGTCGCTTTGTAATCTCGGCTACTTTATGATTTCGGTGTCACCCAATTTAGGCTCTGCACTGAACTCCAACCGGATTGCCTATTTGGGCAGCGTGTTTCTGCCGTTCTTCCTGCTGATGATGGTACTGCGCTTTTGCGGAATGAAACGCAGCAAGCCGCTGATGATCATCCTCGTGGCTGTCGGTATCGTGATGCTTGGCATCACTACCAGCCCCGGCATTCTGCCAATCTACTACAGCACGGTGGATATTGAAATTACAGACGGAGCAACGAAGCTCGTCCGCGAGTACGGCCCGCTGCACGCACTGTACTATGTCTATCTGATCGGATATATGCTCTCAATGGTCGGTATTGCAATTTATGCCATCGCAAAGAAGAAGATCAACTCTCGCAGCCATACGGTACTGCTACTGTGTACTGTGTTTTGCAATATTGCAATTTGGCTCGCCGAACAATTCCAGCCCCGGGGGTTTGAATGGCTCTCGGTATCCTACATCCTGACGGAGTGTCTGATCCTTGCAATCTATCATTCCATGCAGAAGCAAGGACTTTTGATTCAGGAAGGCAAAACGCAGTCGTACACCATCAATGTGTTGCTGGCCGTATTTCTGCTTTTATTTGCAAACTTTGTCCGCATCATTACCATGGACACCACACCGGCCATGTATGTGGTCTCCCATATTGTGGTGCTGATGATCTATCTTGGCATTCTCGTTTTCTGGGGGATATCGGTTTACGACCGCATCGTGAGCAGGAGCATTCGCCGCCATCTGATCATTCTCGTTGCGCTGATGATATTCTGGATGCTTATGAGAACGCTGCGGCTTACGGTATTTTATCATGTTTTTCCTGTTGGTCAGTGGTGCTGGTATGCTTACTATATTTCGATGATCCTGATCCCGCAGCTTTGCCTGTTTGCTGC
>JAFXJT010000071.1 GCA_017532085.1 Oscillospiraceae bacterium
CACTACTACCACAACGACAACCACAAGCACTGATACGTCAGCATCCGAGATCATCGCTTCCAAGAAGGGCGATGTGACTTGTGATGGCACAGTGAAGATTGATGATGTGGTGTTGCTTTGCCGCTATGTTGCGGAAGATCCGAAAATAGAGATTACCGTTCAAGGCATTGCCAACGGTGATTGCGACGGAATCAAAGGCGTTTCTGCTGATGATGCAATCATAGTTTTGAAATATCTTGCCGGTATTGTCGAAACACTCTGACGAAACACAATCCCCGTACCGAAGCTCATAGGCATGCGGTGCGGGGATGCTGCTTTCACTGCAATGGAAAAACCGGTTGTCAATTCATAAGAATTTGACAACCGGTTGCATTTATGTTATGCTTTAGGGTATCAGTGTAAAGAACCGCTGATTGGCTTCAAAGGTATCATGAGGGCGCAGTTCCTGATATCCTGTGACTTCATCCGGCAGCTCCAGATTCGGCGCATCAATCATAGCGCTCATAGGCTCAGGACAAAAATAGCCGTTAAAGCCTTTGTCATTCCAGATAATCCAGAACTTATAATCCTCGCTGACTTGATAGCAGATTTTTTTGCCGCTGCCGAGATCCTCAGCGATCATACCATAAAAGCTTTGATCGCCCAGCACACCGGTTTCGGCATGATACATATCATTATCAATATTTTGAAGTACAGGACATTTCGTACCGTTTTTGTATTCCAGATCTGAAAGCTTCGGTTCCAGCAGACGCTCTGTGGGCAGGCAGCGTTCATTCAGCTCGCAGCGTTTGCCGATTGGCACCATCAAGCGGATATCCTCCGGCTTTGCGCCGTCCACAAAAGGTGCTTGGATGGTTGTATGGGTTGCCACGGAAATGGGCAGCATTTTCTCAGAGAGATTGGTAATCGCAATATGATGTTCCAGACCGCACTCACTGAGTGTGAAGGTCAGATCTACCAGAAAACGAAGCGGGAAATGTGCGAAAAAGGGATCGTTTTCATCAAAGCGATACTGCGTTTTCACCACAGCACAATTCTCATCTGCGTGGTGGGATACTACGGAATACACACGCTTATGGATAAAACCGTGAATATGGTTATGATAGGGTGCAGGCTCATTCACCGGGAGCTGATAGATTGCATCCGAGGTTTTCAGTACGCCATCTGCGAAACGGTTCGGCAGATAGAGCGTGGGAAGTCCCCATACCTCTGCGGATGCCATGATTTCCTCTGCGGTATTTTCCTCACGCCAGCGGAAGAACTCCACTCCGTTTTTCACATCCCGCAGACGGATGACATTGGAACCGATTTCATAAGCGATATAGGCTTCATATCCACCCGCTGCCAATTTAATACAAGGGGTACCGTTCAGCGTTGTCTGCTCTGTAATGTTCATGAATTAGCCTCCTTACTGATGCAATCTAATGCACGATATCATTATAACATATTTCCATCGAAAAGGCAAGCACCGCTGGAATTTTTTGGCATTGTGTACGAATATTGCCCAGCAATTTATGCAGAACGTAAAAAGCAATATGGGAAAAAACAAAGCAAAACCCGCACACGATTTTTCGTGAACGGGTTTTGGGTGATGAAAATGCGTCGATTACGACTCGGCGTGTGCCGGACTGTTGTTGCGGAACAGAAAAGAAATACACCAGATAGCGGAAAGTGCTACCAGAACGTAGATCACTCTGCTGACAAGCGATGCTGCGCCGCCGAACAGCCATGCCACAAGATCCAGTTCGAAGATGCCGACGAGTCCCCAGTTGATTCCGCCGATGACCAGCAGAATTAACGCCAGCTTATCCCACATGATAACTCCTCATTTCTTGTGAAATCAAGCCGCATCATGGTGCGGCAGATGTAGTATTCGCAAATCCGATGCAAATATACAGGATGCAATTCCTGCTTCCTACTGAAAGGATTGGTTTATATGCCGAATTTTTCCATAGATTTCAAGGAACCCGCTGTAGTTGTACTGTTGCTGTTGGCTGCCGGATTGCTGATTGCCTTACTGCTCTTTGGGCTGGCATGGATTCACAATCGCCGCAGCAAACGGCGAGGAATTCTTGGAGAGCGAAGTGTTGCAAATGTATTGCGGCGTTATGGGCGAAAGCATGGTGCATATGTAGCGCATTCGGTATATCTTCCGTTATATGATGGCTGTACCGAAATCGATCATCTGGTATTTGGCAGCTTTGGTATTGCGGTGATTGAAACCAAACATGTAGGCGGTACCATTGAAGGCAGCGGTACATATCTGACGCAGCGTATCGGAACAAAAACACATTCTTTGTATCATCCGCAGAAACAGAATCAAACGCATATCGAGAATGTTGAGCATCATCTGAAAAAAGCAGGGCTGTCAAAGGTTCCGGTGTATGGCTTTGTTGTATTTTCCAATCCGAAGGTTGTTTTAAAAGCAAAGGCAGGTCTGCGGCTGGAGCAGTTGCTGCCGGCTTTGGAACGACTGCCGAAAGGCAAGCAGGATCCCAAGGTGCTGCGGAATGCGATTTGCTCGATACAGGTACGCTCACCGCTGAAAAAGCTGATGCATGATAAGGCAGCGCCGAAAAGAAAAAGCAAAAAGTGATGCCATAAGAGCATGAGCACAAAACAGAAAAACGCCCCTCAGATACGCATGAAACAGTGCTTCTGAGGGGCATTTGCTATGCTTTTGTGTGATTGGATGCAAACACATCTGCCACTTCGCTGATGGCGATATATGCAGATGGATCGATGCTATGGATGATATCCTTACATTTGACGATTTGAAAGCGATTTACGATAAAATAGATCATGGTTTTCGGTTCACCGGAATATCCGCCGACCACATTGATCCGTGTCATGCCGCTTTCAAAGGCTTCCGTGAGAGCGGCACATATTTCATCGGGATTTTGTGTGATGATCATTGCGCATTTTGCACGATCAAAGCCTTCTACGATGAAGTCTACGGTTTTCAGTGCAGCCGCATAAGTCACTATAGAATACAGTGGTAAAATCCAGCTATGGATCACCAGACCGCAGATGATGTACAGCACCACATTATAAATCATAACAAAAGTGCCGACGGTGATACCCAATCGTTTGGCGAAGATAACCGCCATAACCTCAATGCCATCCATGGCACCGCCGAATCGAATGGCAAGACCGCTGCCTGCACCGGAAATCAGGCCGCCGAACAAGGCACACAGCAGCAGATCGGTTCCGCAAGAGGAGAAGCGATGTTCACATCAATGGGCAGGATATCAGTAATCAGCCATGCGGAAACAGAATAGATCATAACACAATAAATGGCACATACAGTAAAGATGCCGCCCTGTTTCTTCAGACCATATAAAAACAGCGGAATATTTAGTATCAGCAAGAAAAACGAGAGCGAAAAAGATTCCGGTGTGAGCTGAGAAAGCAGCATAGAGGTGCCGGAAACGCCGCTGTCATACAATTGTACCGGCGCCAAAAACACCGTAACGCCAAAGGCATTGACCATACCGGAAATTGTCAGCATACCGAATTGACGCCATCCAATGGAATGCAGCAGCTTCAAGAATTGCTGGATGTATTTCATCATGTTATCATTCTCCACATCATCAAACGATCATGTTGCCCGGATATGTCAAATATATCATTCAGATGCTTTCCCCTTTTTGGGGGTGTTTTACAACTCTTTTGCCAGATAAGCGGTATTGGGTGTGATGGTTAAGCCGTTGAGCCGGACAGAAAAATCAGTGAGCTGCAAGAGATCTGCAGTATATTCGGTGCCTTCTTTTCCACCGATACAATCAGCGGTGAACACACCGATCAGGTGCTCATTCTCAATGGACTGCAGCTGCATCCAGATATCGTCCTCATCCTCTTCGGTTTCGATATGCACACAGACATAGGCAGGTTCTTCCGAACGTGCAGCGCAATCTTTCAGAATATGGAAGCGTTCTTTTGCCATGGCTGCAATTTTACGCTGCGTTGCAATATAGCATCCATAGCCGAAGGTTTCAAACTCTTCCATAGTAATGGTATGAAGGGGAGTGATGCGGGTATGCCCATCATCACCTTCTCCATCATGCAGGAACAAAACGGCATGCTCATTGTGATTATCATCATCGCCGCATTGATCGCTGCGTACTGCCCAACCTTCGGTTTCTTCCAGCAGTTCTTTTGCCTTGGAAACAGGCAGCCATGTGCATACCAGCGGCTGACCGTTCTGTTTTTGCAGAACATTCATGGGTGTTTGTGCATCAGGCATCATGCCGCGCAGCAGAAAACGCTCGATGGTAAAGCAGAGCAAATCACAGAACCGAGCATAATTTGTTTTCGTTGCGCCAATGATCTCCACATCCCGCAGACCGCAGCAGGCAAGACCGGCAGTGGTAATCCAAAGGCTATCCCGATCGGGACCGCCATAGATCTGTAAGCTGTAAAGATAATCCACCAGCGGCGGTACATCGCTGTTTGCCTGCAGAGCGACCCATCCGGCAGGCAGCAGCTTCATACGGGAGCAATCCAAGAATGCCACAGCATCGGGACAGAGCAGGTGCAGCAATCGAAGCTGGAATTGCAATGCCTGATCAGGCGCTTCTTCTCCGAAGGGCATAATACAAAGAATCATAGCTTCTGCCTTGCCGATTTCTTCTTTCAGCGAAGACGGAACAGGACCTGCCGGACGAAACTCTTCCGCAGGAGGAACCTCCTGTACTGTGAGCATCAGCTGATAGCAAGCATCGCCCTCTGTGATTTGAAATTGCAGCAGCCCATGTTCTTCATTGGAGCGGGCAAGTGCAACAGAATATTTGCCATCCTGTTCCAACAGAGCTGTTACGCTTTCTATGGAAAGAGAGTCGGGCAATGCAGCGCAGACGGCACCAATAACAGAAGGCTGCTGCTGCACATATCCATGCTTCAGATCCATACATTGCGCCGCATCATAGACAGGATATTCTTTGTTGAGACGATCAATCTGTGCGGTATTGCCGTTTCGTGCATCGAATTTTTCAGCCAAGGAAAATGCTTTTTCTTTGAAATAATCGCAAAGTGCTGCAACTTCATAATAGCCTTCCGCATTCCACAGAGAAAAGCTGCGAGGCAATGCAAGACCGATGTGTTCGGCATCAATGGCAGCAAACAGTCGATAAGCGCCCTCAGCAAAGCGAAGCTGCATCCAATGATTGCGGCATTCCATGAACTGCGGAAGCGCACGTCGGAAGATATTCAGACCTGTGTGCAGATTGGTTTGTGCATATAGAGTCAGCAGTGTTCCGATTTCTTCCAGCAGATCCAGCTTACCGCGCACCAAAGGATACAATCGCTTGGCAAGATAAAGCGCATCGGTATAATCCCCCTGCCGGATATCATAGGCGATCCATGCATCGAAGGTGGTTTCCGGCACCTCAGCACAATGAACTTTGCCTTCAAAGATCGGTGCACCGATTTCTTTTGCTTGTTCCGGATCTCCCAGCAGCAAGCAGCGGCTGACATCATAGGAGCGTTCACAGGCAGTGCAGTCCTTGAGCTCGTCTTCCGGCTCCTGCAAATAGCGGCCATATTCGGAAGCGGGCAGCAAATTGCCGCTTTGAATGGAGAATTTCTCCTTCAGATAGCGATAAGCGCGCAGAGAATAACCAAGCTTTTTGCAGCGAGCTTCAAATTCCGCATAGAGCTGTTCAATCTGCGTCAGCGGAATGTGGGTGAATTCTATGGCATTTTCCAGCAGCAGTTTATAATCCCACAGCATAGAGCGCTGATGCTCCTCATGAAGATCGGGATTGGCATCATAAATCGCCAGCATTTCCGGAAATATGATCATGGCATCCACATCATCGCTGTCGAAAATGGAGTCATGCAGATAGCGATGGCGGAAAATGAATTGCCATTCCGGATTTTTGGCGGCATCTGCAGCTTGAATCGCCTTTTTTAAGACACGCAAACGTGGTGCGCCGGGTTCCATTTCCTGATATTCAGCAATATATTGTTCAGCATCAAACATAGCGAGATTCCTCCTAAGCTCAAAAATTAATACTGCTGCTCACAGCGGGCGGTAAAGAAATCCGATCCGTTGCGGGCATCAAATTGTGCCGCAAGGGCACGCGCATTGGCATCATATGCAGCAGCTTTTGCAAGCAGTGCATCGGGTGCTTCATCCACTCCCGACTTTGCTGCTGCTCGCAGCAAAACGCTTGCGCCGTGATCAAACCAGTAGCATAAAAACGGATTGTGCGAGCCTTTTCGCAAAGCCTCCTGCTTGCGCAAAAAGGCAAGACCTTCTTCCGGATGATGCTGTGCATCATAGCAAAACAGCAATCCGAGCTGTTCCATGCGATAGCGTTCTCCATCGCAATAGGGCCGAAGCAATGCTGCATAATGGTCTGCGGCATCGGTATCCTGTCGGATGCATGCATCTGTCAGCAGATAGCCGTATGTAGAAGCAGGCACTTCATTGGTGAACATCCGATTGCGGAAAAGATGCTCCGCAGCACGCATAGCCTTTTCATAATGACCGAAAAGCAGCTCCCAGCGCACTTGTGTATTCCATTCTTCGGGTTCTCCGTCTGAAAGCTCATCACGGGGTGCAGCTAAGAAATCGCCGTAATCAAGGCGCAGCTTGGCACGATCATAATAACTGAAAAAGATCGCTCGTTTTTCATAGAAGGGTTTGAGCGAGTAGCCATGCTTTGCCAGTTCTTTGCGAAATGCAAGAAACCATTGCAGTACTTGTGATTTGGGAATCTGATAGAATTCCACAGATGCCTCCACGATCCATTTGAAGATCCATAAGGTTTGCCATGCATAGGCTTCTTCCAATTCGGGATGCGCTTCATAGATCGCCATATACTGTGGAAAATCAATGAGAGCCTGATAGCGGTCGCCGCTGAATACCGATTCCTGAATCAGATCATGGTGAAACAACAATGCGGATTCAAAATCCTTTGCTTGCTCAGCGGCAGTGCAGGCGCTGCGGATCAGGCGCAGCCGAGGTTCACCATGCTCCATGGTATGATAGGACGCACGCAGTGCATCGGGTTGATAGGAATGCATCGTCACATCGTTCCTTTCAGAGATATTGGGTCAGTTATCCTCGGAAAGACTCCAATCCAGCAGACGCAGCAAATTGCCGTTGAGCAGCTGCATTTCATGATTGCGCATGGGATAGCCGCCTGTGAGCAAAGCTTGCACATATAGAATTTCAATACAACAGGAGAGTCGTTCTTCGTTATGTACCGTCATCATGCGTCGGATGAGAGGATTGTCAGTGTTCAGATAAAGCTTAGCCACTGCATCGGAGTGATACTCTCCGGCAAAGGCTTCCAGCATACCCGAAAACAGGGGATTTGCCTGTTCCATGGAATTGCGGATATCGCGCAGCAGCAGCGCCTCTTCATTGACCGTATACAGCACAGGAAGCTCCAGCGGTTCAAAGCGTTTGAGTGCCGCTTCGCATTCAAAGGGCTGCAATACCCGATTGCTTTCCGCTAAGAGACACAGGGCAGCGGCAGGATCGGAAAGCTGTGGTTTTTCCAACATGGTATCCAGTTCCTGCATTTGCAATGCGCTTACAACGGCATCCGGCCGCAGCAAAGTCAGACGCTCCAGAAGCTGTCGTACATAGGTATAGCCTGCATTCACCAGCAATGCACCTTTGGCTAGGAAGATGGCAGAAACCTGTCTGAATTCGTCCATAAAATGCGTATATGTGATTTCCCCGTCATATCGGATCAGATCGCTTCCGGTGCAGGTGCCAAAGGAGGTTTCAAAGGTCAGATAGGGGAAGAATGCACGATAAAGGCTGTCATCCTCCACAGCAACCGACTGGACTGCCAAACGATGTGTGCGTACAATCCGCTGCAGCAGACTGTCGTTATCCTGTGACAGTTTTTGCAGATATTGTACAATACAATCGGAAAGCTCCTCCTTGGCACGCAGCAGCACTTCATCCTCATAGAAATCCTCTCGGGATGCCGTGGGACGTAAGCCATCGGTGTTCAGGAAGCAGCGCAGGAAAAATGCCCATTTAGGGAGCAATCGTGCGCCATCCTCAGTCAGCAGCATATGCTTCAGATAGATCCGATGCTGCTGTTTTGCTGTCGGAGCAGTTTCCTCTGCCAAAATATATGCTACGCCGGAAAATAAACCACTGGGTGAAATCAATGGAAATATAATCAAGAAAACGAGTGTGGAACAGCATTTCGCCAAGCTGCATTCCTTGCTCCCATTGTGTGGAGGCGGGTTCGAACCTTGGATTGAGCCGTTCTTTTTGCTCATTTTGAAGAAGATAAATGGGTTCGGGCAGCGGCAGACCATAGTATTGCACCAATTCCCGCAGTTTTTCTGCCGTGAAGTATTCCTCAGCGCCCTGTTTGGGTGTCAAAAATACAGTGGTGCCGATTTCGGGCAGCGGTTCGCAGTTTGTAATAGTATAAGTACCATCGGGCTTGCCGCACCATTCCAGAGAACGGCTTCCGTCGGCGGCGGAGCGAGTGCGCACAATAATCTGATCGGAAACCAGAAAGCAGGAAAGCAATCCAATGCCGAATCGACCGATATAATCGTGACGCACAGTACCATTGATCAGATCATGTTTGGAGGATTGTCCGATGACAGCCAAAAAGCGGTGGATCTCTGCTTCAGTCAGACCGGTGCCGGTATCGCTGAATGCAAGCTGAGAACGAGAATTGTCTGTTGTCAGAGATAATGTAACACAAGGTGATTCGCAAGGAATCCCTTTTACTTTTCGTGCAGCAATGGCATCCATTGCATTTTGCAGCAGCTCACGCACAAAGACATCCGGCGAGCTGTATAGGTGATTGGATAAAATATCAATCATACCACCCAAATTGACCTGGAAAAGAAATTGTTCTTCTGATTTGGACGGCAGAATCGGTTCTACATCTTTTTGAGGCAAAGCGAATTCCTCCTTATCTTGCAGCATAGTATTATGATACCACAAAAAAAGTATTTTCGTCAAGGCAAAAAAGCAGAAGAAGAAACACAAGGGTTCTAATTTTCATCAGACAGGCATACAATCTATCATGCGCAGCGGTGCGGAACAAAAAAGCTGCTGTGCCTTGGAGGCGAATCATATGGTTACATCAAATGAATGCAAATTCAACCGGGAATCCATTTTTGTACCGACACAGCTTCTGAATACCGTGCAGGAGCAGAGTGTGGAGCTGGACTATGTTCTGCCCGATTACTATCCGGATTTCTTCCGTCTGCTGCATTGTACAGCCGAGCCGACTGTTCTGCAATGGGAATGCAAGGAAGGGATGCTGCATTATGTTTGTGCAGTATGCATCCGTATTTGGTATTGCGCAGAGCATACGGAAACCGTACAGACCGTTACGCAGCGACTGGAATATACCAAGCAGATTCCTCTGCCGCCTGATCAGGATCCTGCGGCTTTGCGAATCCGACTGCAGCCGGAGCCATCCTATCTCAATTGTCGGGCGATCAGCAGCCGCAGAATTGATGTCAGAGGTGCGGTACGGATTCATGCACAGATCAGCGGAGAGCTGAAGCAGCAGGTGCTTTGTGATGTATCGGGGTTACATACCCAATGCCGGAAAGAACCTGTGACCTATCTGTCCAAGATTGTACGTGCTGCAAAGCGTTTTTCTCTTGCCGAAGAAATTTCCATTGCTGAAACACAGCCGCCAGTCCTCTCGGTGCTGCGAGATACGGCCCAGCTTTCCATCCACGAGACTCGCTGCGTTGCCGGCAAACTGGTAATAAAAGGAGAAGCAGCTGTTTCATTGCTTTATGCTGCTCAGGGAGGCATGGAAACGCTGCATTTTACCATTCCTTTCAGTCAGATTGCAGAGCCTGAGGGCTTAGAAGAGGGAATGACCTGTATCGCAGAGGCAGAGCTGATTGATCATACCATTACTGCGGAGTCGGATTCCAATGGAGATATCCGTTTGCTGCGTTGTGAACTGCAAATCCGATTGCTGTGTGAGGCGATGCGGGCCTCCTTAACCGAGCTGGTTACGGATCTGTATTCTACAGTGCATCCCTGTCATGTGGAAACCGATGAAATTGCCCTGTTGTCGCTGCCTGTACCGGTGCAGGAGACACTTTCCTGCAAAGCGCAGCTCAGACGGCCGGATAGTGTGATTGCAAAGGTATATGCTGCCTGGGCAGAACCGGGCTGTCTTTCTTTCATCGCAGATGATGAGCATCAGCAGATGCTGCTTTGCGGTGATCTGCGATATTATGTGATGGCTTCTGATGCCGAAGGCAAACCAATGCTGCTGACGGAAACAGAATCTGTTCATCAGCCGCTTTCCATGGCATATCAATGCGGTCAGACAGCGATGGGAACACCGGAGATTCGAGTGCGCCACTGCAATTATACGCTGCCTTCTTCCGATACCGTTTCCTTACAAACAGAGCTATGTCTTTCGGGTCAGTGTATGCGGCGAACGTTATATGCCTTTGTAACGGATGCGCAGGTGCATGGAGAAGAACGATTGCCGCAGAACGATCGTTATGCACTTCGGCTGTATTTCGGACAGGAGCAGGAATCGCTCTGGGAGATTGCCAAGCGGTTTCATACAGCGGTTTCAGCCATCATGGAAGAAAATGATTGCGAAGGTTCCGAGTTGACACAGCCCCAGATGCTGCTGATTCCCATTGTGCTATGAGGCATAGCTGAAAAACATCAGAAGGAGCGGATCAATGAACGATATTTACCGTGATATTGCACAGCGAACCGGCGGAGATATTTATATCGGTGTAGTGGGACCGGTTCGCACGGGCAAATCTACATTTATCAAGCAGTTTATGGAAACATTGGTGATCCCCAATATTACAGAGGACGCCAAACGAGAGCGAGCAACAGATGAATTGCCGCAGAGTGCCGGTGGAAAAACCATCATGACTACCGAGCCGAAATTTGTACCCGAGCAGGCCGTGCGCATTACGCTTTCCGAGGGTGCGGAATGTGCCGTAAGACTCATTGATTGTGTGGGTTACATTGTGCCCAGCAGTCTGGGCTATATTGAGGAAGAAGCGCCTCGTATGGTGAAAACGCCGTGGTTTGATGAGGCAGTTCCTTTTAATATGGCTGCAGAGCTTGGAACACAGAAGGTCATTGCAGAGCATTCGACTGTAGGACTTGTGGTTACAACAGATGGCTCTGTAACCGATATTCCTCGTGAGGAATATGCCGTTGCCGAGGAACGGGTTATCTCGGAGCTGCAAAATCTGGGCAAGCCGTTCATTGTGCTTCTCAATTGCGTCCATCCGGATCGGCCGGAAGCCCAAGCACTGGCTGCCCGCTTAGAGGAACAGTATCATGCACCGGTCATTGCGGTGAATTGTTTGATGCTCAATGAAGATACCATCCGAACAATGCTGTCCTCTCTGCTGGATATGTTCCCGATTCGGGAAGTGAATGTAGAAACAGCCCATTGGCTGCCTGCATTGACACAGGGACATTGGCTGAAAACGGCGGTATTTGATGCGGTACGCAATGCAGCCCGCGGACTTTCGGTTGTGCGGGATGCGGCAGGCATGGCAGAGCGTCTGCAAGGCTGTCCCCATCTGCAGGAGGCAGCGATCAGCAAAATCGATCTTGGCACCGGCAGTGTGACGCTGCAGCTGACGCTGGATCCGGGTTTATTCTATCAGATTCTGGGTGAGGAAACCGGCATTGAGATTCATGGAGAGAATGAGCTGTTCCCTGTTCTGCTGGAACTGAGCCGAATCCGCAAGGAATATGAGCGGGTGCGTCCGGCATTGGAGGAGGCAAAAGCAACCGGCTATGGCATTATTATGCCGGAAGCAGATGAGTTGACGCTGGAAGAACCCGAAATGATCAAGCAAGGCGGCAGATACGGTGTGCGGCTGCGAGCCTCGGCGCCTTCCATGCATATTATGCGTGCAGGCATTCAGACAACCGTAAGTCCGATTGTAGGCAGCGAACGGCAGAGCGAAGAGCTGGTGCTGTATTTGCTGCGGGAATTTGAGGAAAATCCTACCAAAATCTGGGATTCCAATATTTTCGGAAAGTCGCTGCATGAGCTGGTCAATGAAGGCTTACATAATAAGCTTTACAAAATGCCGCCGGAAGCGAGATGTAAGCTGCAGGAAACCTTGGAGCGTGTGATTAACGAAGGCTGCAGTGGTTTGATTTGTTTTATTCTATAACGCTGCCCATCGAAAACAAACAGTGCGAAATCCGTGATGCAAACGGATTCCGCACTGTTTTTGCGTTATGAAAAGAAGGAATCGGTGATTGTGTAATAACCATATACATGGAACACCCCGGGGATTGGAGCATAAACCAAATCTCTGAGGAACAGTCCGTTTGTGAGTCGGATGCTGACAGTACACATACCATTGCTCCACAGATCCATTGCCTTGAGATAGGTGTCCTCATCTGCGGTTTCCACGGTATCACCGTTTATGGCAATTGCATCAGAGGCGCCATATTTTTGGACATAGGCATCATAATAAGCCTTAGCCTGCCCGGCGGCACCGATATCGTCGCCAAGAGCAATGAGCTATTCGTAAAAATCCGACAGTGCCTTGGCATCGGAGACGGTTTCCAAAACAGCACCGTCTGCGTCGGTAATGGTGACCGATTGCAAATCGGCATGGGAATAGATTTCATAGGCATTACAAACTGCAGAAATGGAAGGGCTGTTCTGTAAAGCTTCAAAGCCTACCAGTTCATAACCGGTATATCGTCCACCACGCTGCATGAGGATCACAGCATCCTTCAGACCTGCATCCTCCAATTGCCGCAGACGATACACCGTACCGGTTGTTGTGCCTTGTGCAGTATGAAAAGAAACCTCACCCAATACAGAACCGCAATCGGCAGCATGATACTGTATCGGTTCTGTGAGGTATTCCTGCATGATGGTTTCCGTGCAGGCGGCATAGATCGCACCTTCCAGCGCAAAGGAACTGTATGCGGCATCCGATTCGGCTTGATCCAGTTCTTTGCCGATGCGCTGCCACATTGCAAACCATAGAATCAGCAGTATGCCGGCAACACTGATACCGATGATGAGAAAACGATGCTTGCGGGTTATGGTGCAATGTTTGGCAAATCGGCTCATCCCTGTTCCTCGCAGCTGATGACTTGACAATTTTCTTTGATAAAAGCAGGATTCATGCTCTTTTCACCGACTGAGGGAAAACGGATTACGAGTTTCGGTTCCGTGGTTATGATTTTGCCCTTGCCCCAGCTTGGATGTACGACGATATCTCCCACAGAAAACGCACTTGCTTGTGCGACGTGGGTGACCGTATGCTTTTCGTTGGAGCCGGTTACGACAGTCAAATATTCTTCGAAGGTATGCACTTTCTGCAGCAGGCCCTGCCGCATCAGCGAAACAAAGATCGTCAGAGAACGAGCAGGGCAGACAAAATCCTTGGTTTCCTGATATGTGATATCACAAAAAGCATCATATTGCAGCAATTCGCGGGTCAAAGCATGATTCTGGGGTTCTACCAAAGCAAGCATATAGATGAAATCGAAGAAAGCGGTGCGAGGATGAATCGGATATTCTTCTCCTTCAAACGTATAGCTTGTGAGAATTCCGCTGCTGCGCAGACGAGGATCATTTTTGATCTCCAGCGGATTAGCAGTAAACAGATCGGTATAAGGGCCGCCGCCTGTGAAAATCTTACTGGCGTGCAGAATGCTTTCGACAGGGATCATGCCATCAAGGCTTTCCATCTTTTTGCAGAGGAATTGCGGACAAAGATCGGTGCCCAAAGGGATTTGCGGCGAAAACAGTGAAACTTCCAGTATTTTTTTATCCGGAAACCGCTTTTGAAAGACACGGAACACCTCCTGAATATTCCGCTGAGCTCGTTCTTTGGTGGTATTGGGGACAAATTGCATCAGCTGTGCATTCCAGACATCACAATAAGGATGACGGTAGCTTGGCATATAAATCGGACGAATTGTCATAATAAGGGACACTCCTTTCTTTCATGAAAACAAATGAGAGATTCATGTTTTTGCAGTTAATTTTTGCAGATCGGTATGCTTTCCAATCACAATCACATGATCATTGACAGAAAAGACAAAGTCCGCACCGGGAATCGGCAGCAGTTCGTCGTTGCGTTTGACACCGACGATGTTCACACGGTATTTGCGGCGCACATCCAGACTGCCTATGGTTTGTCCGCTCCAGCTTTGTACGATCGGTATTTCATACAGAGCATAATGATCTGTGAGCTCAATGGAATCGAACACATTCTGTGCAGTGTAGCGTACTGCGAGCTTTTCTGCCATTTCCCGTTCGGGATATACAATCTGGTCAGCGCCGATTTTTTTCAGCAGATCCGCTTGAATCTCTTGGTTGGCCTTTGCAATGACGCACGGTGCGCCATATTGCTTGAGCAGACTGGTGGTCACCAGTGAGGACTGAAAATCCTCACCGATGGCGACCATACAGAGGTCGAAGTTTCTCACACCCAAGGAAGAGATCAGATCTTCTCTGGTACAGTCTCCGATATAGGAATCTGTAAATTGCGGGGCAAGTTCATTGATGAGATCGGCATTCTTGTCCACGATCATGACTTCATTTCGCAGGTCCATAAGCTTCTGTGCGAAATGACGGCCGAACCGTCCCAAGCCGATTACCAGAATAGATTTCATAGGTTTCTCCTTTCATTTTCAGAATCATCCCACCAGAATCCGTTCTGTGGGGCACTCCAAAGGCGCTGCTTGTTTTTTACGGGACAATACCATCAGCAGGGATAGTCCGCCGATTCTTCCGGCAAACATCATCAGCATCAGCACGATTTTTGAAAATACCGAGAGGGTAGGTGTGATGCCGGTGGTCAATCCAACAGTTGCAATAGCAGAGATGCATTCATATACAGCACTTTCGGATGAAATGGGATCTGCACAACATAATAAGATAGAACCTACAATGATGGCACAGATATAAGTACCGATGATCGCCAGTGCCTGCCGTACCGTTTCTTCTTCGATGCGACGGTGAAACACCTCAACCGCACTGCGTTTTTTCACAGTAGAGATGATATTGAGCACCAAAATGGCGATGGTCGTTGTTTTGATACCGCCCGCAGTAGAGCCGGGGCTGCCGCCGATGAGCATCAGACAATTGGTCAGCAGCAAGCCGCCTTCGGAAAGATTTCCCTGTCCGATCGCATCAAAGCCGGCGGTACGTGCTGTTACGGATTGGAAAAAGCTGCCCAGCAATTTGATGCCCAAAGGCTCACCGGCAAGAGCAGCATGGGCTTCTGTGAAGAAAAAAACAAGCCAGCCGCCCAGCAGCAGAATTCCACTCGTCACAACAACCAGCTTGGTATGCAGCTTCCATTTGGTGAAATGATGTTTGCAGTGCAGCAGATCGGTCCAGACAAAAAAGCCGAGACCGCCCAGTATGATCAAAGCAGCGCTGGTTAACAGGATCAATGGGTCGTTCCGATAGGGCAGCAGGGAACTAGAGGGTGCAATATAGCCTGTCAAATCGAAGCCTGCATTGCAGAATGCGGAAACAGAGTGAAAGATTGCATATGCAATGCCTTTGCCCAAACCCAACGCAGGACAAAAGCGAATGGCAAACAGCAAGGCGCCGCAGCCTTCTATGATGAAGGTTCCGGCAGCAATGTTCCGCAGCAGACGAACAACGCCGCTAAGTCTCATGGAACCGGTTGTTTCAGCAAGCAATCGACGCTCATGCAGTGCCATTTTCTTGCCGGATATCATTGAGAACAGCGAAACCACAAACATAAATCCCAATCCGCCGATCTGAATCAACAGCAGGATCACTGTTTTGCCGAAGGCGCTCCAATGCGTTGCGGTATCAAATACGCTCAGACCGGTAACGCAGGTTGCACTGACAGAGGTAAACAGCGCATTGAGAAAGCCGGTTTTCTGATCATCCTTAGCGGCAATAGGCAAGCAAAGCAGCACGGCACCCAGCAGAATGATGCACAAAAAGCCCAACGCCAGAGTCTGGCTATAATTGAGCGGATGTTTTGAGGAGGGTCTGTTATTTTTCACATTAGACTCCTTTCAAAGAATGCCGTCCAAAGCGGCGATGACGCAGGGCAATGAGCCCGTCACAAGAGCACTGTTCTGCGCAGACTGATATTCCAGCACCAGCATACCCGAAACCGGCGAGACCGGTGTGGAAAGCAATATCGTCAGCGCTCTTGAGGGATCTGCATCACAAAGAGGCAGTGTGTGCATGGGCGTAATGGGACTGCCGTTCGGAGATTGGATTCCATATCGCAGCACGGCATGATTGCTGTTGCGGAGCGAATCGGCAGCCTGCAAAGTCAATCGTACCAAAGAGCCTGTTGGCAGAACGATCAATTGCGGCAGAGCAAATCGTGCAGGATGCTCGTCATCTTCAGCAAGCATCAGCTGCGGCTGCGTATGATACATAGCACGGTAATATGCCTCATACATCGCATGTGCAGCCGTCTGATTGCTTTGACGACGAAGCATTCTGTGCCAGCGATCGATTTTTTCCATATGCTCACGCTGGACGGTATCGGGATGAAACTCTTTGGAAAGTCCTTCAAACACCTGACCCTCTTCATAAAGCACATCATAGAAATTTTCAAAACAGAGTCGCTGGGGCATACACCATAATTGCCAATCGGTGATGGCACCGGGCCAGCACATGCTGCAATAGGGCTGTGCATAAAACATTGCAGGTTCTTTGGCGATGGCATAATTAAAATAGCTGCTCCATTCATCCAGACCGGTTGTTGCGATGTCGGGATATTGCTCCAGCATGGAAAGATACAATTTGCGGTCAATGATCTGCGGTTGATGCGAGGAATATTGCAGTGTGGGCAGATGCTGACTGTTCAGGAATGCTGCGGTACGGAACATACTCAGATCATAAGAGGTATAATTGCCCTGTGTACCGTTCCATTGACAAAGATCATAGCAATAATAGGCTTGATAGCGTCCGTTTTTCCGGAAAAAGGTTTCATCCAGAGGCATCAGCGGACGATAATCGTCATCGGTCATGATGAACACATCATCCAGCGGTGCTTTCTGCATCAACAGGCAGCGCAGGAAGAAATTGCGCATGGTATGATCCTGCGGCAGCGGGATATCACCCAGCAGTTCTTCATCGGTAAAAAAGCGAAGACGGATTCTGCCATGAAACGCTTCTTTAAGCTCCGGAATGTTTTTGGAAGGACAGCAGACCAGCAGTTCTTCAATAAACGGCAGATATGCATCCCAATAGGGCAAGGTACGCAGCAGATCTTGGTTGCGTGCCGTGAGCACTACCATCTGACGCAGAGGCGTATGAGGTGCCGTGCCGTGCATAGGCGCAATGGTGCAGAGCGCATCTGCCATATCTTCGGCAGTTTCATCCCATGTTCGAGGACGATATGCAGCGGCATCGCTTCGTTTTTGCTGATAAGCGGCTTCATCGGCAAGCAGCGCTTTTACAGCCTCCAGCAGAGATTCGGTACTGGTATGATCAAAATACACAGCAATCTCTCCCCCTACCTCACGCAGCACAGGAATATCGGAGGCAAGCACCGGTGTGCCATGGCGGAAGGCTTCTACAATAGGAAGACCAAAGCCTTCGTTTTTGGTGGGAAATACTACGGCAAGTGCATTTTCGTACAATGCATGAATGGTAGCATCCGAGGGGGTATCGGCAAAGAAGAAATCGGAGCCGTTTTTCGGATGCTGTTTCATTTTTTGAGCAAACTCTTCCATATTCCAACCGATGCGGCCTGCAAACACCACACGGATTCCAAGCTCCGATAAGGCATCCACAGCATCCAGCACCAGGGCATGATTTTTTCTCGGCTCAATGGTGCCGACCATTAACACATAACGATATTTGGACAGATGTTTCATCAAAGCAGCATCAGGCTGCTCTTTGGAGTCCGTTTGCGGTGCAAAATCTCCGCCCAACGGAATGACGGTGCAGGGCGGCGGTGTCAATGAAAGCTGGCCGCAAAGCGTGTGCAGGGCATCTTTTGTAGCATATGCGTTGCAGATGATATGATTGGCATATTGCAGCACGGCAGAAGTCCAAGCCAGAAACTGCGTTGCGGTATTCTGATGGAAATACTGCGGCTCCGTAACGGGAATCAGATCATAGAGATGGGAAACGATCGTCACACCGCGCTGCCGCAGTTTGGGAAATAGCCAGCTGCGTCGCATAGGCATATTCCACGCACTGTCAATATCGAAGAACACCGCATCCGGCTGCAGCGCATCGGGTGCAATTGTGATGGGCGGTGCTGCACCATAGGGCGAGCCGCTTTGCTTTGTGTAATAGGTGATAAATGCATCGTGGGGCAGAATACGCCATTGGGTATGACAAGGAAGATCGCACAGCAATACAACATCCAGCTTAGGATTTTTGAGCATACGCAGCACCACGGCTTTCGCAACACGCTGAATGCCTGTGGTAAAGGGAGTAAGGCATAGACGGGAAAGATCGATATACACTTTGGTAATAGGCTGAGATGCCATGCGTCATTACTCCTTTCCGGCGATTTTCTTGGCAAGCTTCTGCAAGCTGCGGGGCAATTTCTGATAGATACGTACCAGACGATCCGGCAGTCCGTTGTTTACCACATGAATGGTGAGCTGCGGTGTCTGCGATTCCAAGGGCAGCGGACAATCCAGAAGCGGCATCGGATTGTTGCGGTATTCCTGTGAACGAAGCACGGAATTCAGCAAAGTGGTTTGAAATTGTGATGAAGGCAATGACAGCTGCGATTCCCAGTTTTGTGCGGCCGCTTGATCAATGGGACGCTGCAGCAGGGTGAGATACACAGCATGAAGGAAGTCACGATTTTCGAGCGGTTTCAGCAGTTCATAGGAAACATGATCCGGCGCAACAGCAGCCATGACGGCGAATACCGCTTCAGAACAATAAAATGTATTGCCTGCAGCCTGCATTCTTTGTTCAGCGAGTGCAAACAATGCTCTTGACAGTGCTTCATCCGAATAGATTTTCATAGATCGGTTGCAGCATCAGAACAGATGATTCTCTGATGACTGGCTCTCCTTTCTTTCAGGGGGTTTCGGGAGCAATCCGCACAGCGGCTGTCCAGGTCATTGGTTCATTGCGGAAGGCGGAGGGCATCGGATACAGACCCTGTCCAATAGGGATCAGTGCTTCCAGAGCGAGTCCATGATCTGCAAGCTCCTTTTGCAGCGTTTCTTTTGTCCAGAATACATCGTAAACATGATATTTTCCCCAGCCGGTTCTCTGACGATGGGGAACCTCAAACCGAAGGTTGGGAACATCAAACAGCAGCAGACCGACAGGTGTCAATGCAGCCTTCAGCTTATTCCACAGGAGCTGGCGGCTTGCATATTCATAATGGCGGATGAATCGGAAGATTGTAATGACATCATATTGTCCGCTGATTGCCTGATCCAGCAGATCAATCTGCATTGTATGCAGCGATGCGGTGGGGAAGCGGCGTTTTACAAGCTCCAGCATCGCAGGAGAAGCATCGCCTGCGGTGCAATCACCGAATGGCAGCAGCATTTGCAGAATCCTGCCGTCACCGCATGCCAGATCCAGCAAACGGCAATCCGTTCGATTTTGAAGCTGATGTGCCAGCAATACAGCAACACTTTGTCGTTCCATCAGATCAAAGCAGTTTTGCGGATAAGCAGAGAATCTGGTTTTGGTATAGTCATTGGCCACATCCTGCCGCTGATAATAGGCTTTCAATGCGGCATGGCCTTTGATCAGATGTCGATTTTCCAGCTTTAGCTGTCGATCCCATTCAAAAATTGTGATGACACCGAAGGGTGCAGGGTGCTTGGCACATTCTTCTGCATAGTGCACGAAGGAATGTCCTGAAACCAGATCTTTCAGTCGTTCCGTGCGCCATGCATTGGCAAATCCCGCATAGGAATCCCGGATGGTATGGAGTGCTTTGGTCAATGCTTGCGCACTGCAATCCTCACTGACTACACCCAGACCGGTTTGGCAGATCAGCTCGGCGATACCGGCAGCAGGAGTAGCCGCTACAGGCAGACCCATCAGCATACCTTCCAGTGCAGAAAGAGAGCAGGCATGATTATAGTTATGATCGGCATAGGGAATCAGAACACAATCAATGCTGCTGTAAAACTCGGTCATATCCTGCTTTCCATACAAAACCGTGCAATTGGCGGCATTTAGGAGGCTCTGCGGTACGGCAGCCCCATCCGGATCACGCCAGAGCACGATGAACTGCACCTCAGGACACAGACGTACCGTTTCGCAAAGTGCAGGAATACCACGGGATTCTGCTTGTTCCTCCAGCATAGGCGAGGATGCAAAGCCCACAGTAAACCGTTCCTTTTGAAAAACACGAGGACGACGGCTGAACATCGGCTTTTTTGTATCAATATACGGATAAATGACAGCAGGACGCCGAAATCCCAGCTTCTGCATAGTATCGGCAGCAGTTTGCGAAGCGGTGCAGTAATGATGCACGCCGTAATCACACAGATGAAGCAGCTCCTGCATTTGGCTGCCGCCCAGTTTCTGTGCAGGATTCTGTCCGCTTAAGCGCAGAATGCTGTTGCACATCAGCATACAGCCCTTGCCTGCATGCAAAATACCGGAGGTGCTTTCGCAGAAGATTAACAAAGCAGGTTTGTGTTGTTTGATCCATTCGGGCAGCAAGGCATCCGGAACATAATAGACATCGCCTTGCTGCTGAATGCAATTTCCTTCGGATTCAATTGAAAGGATTTGTGCGGGATAGCGGCTTGCAGTTTTCAGCAAACGGTAGAGATCCCACACCTCATTGCGAATGGCATCCATACCATTGCCGGAAGAAAAGCTGCGGCATACCAGCATGATTGGACGATGAAAAGCAGCATCGCTGCATTCCTGCAGCGTGGTTTGCAGTACCGAGGCATAACGGGTTTCCAGCGCCGACAATGCCTGTTGTGTTTGCTCTTCCCCGGAGGCGTTCTGTACGGCCTGCAGCTCTTGAAAGAGTGTTTCGCCGGAAAATCGGGGCAGCTCGGTCAGCGGTGCACAGCCTGCCTGCGGCCGGCTTTCCGGTGCAGCAGCAGCGAACGCTTCGTTCATAGTATCTTCCAGTGTCTGCAAAGCTTCCTGCTGCACAGAGCGGCTGTGAAGCAATGCCTGACGCTGTTCCTGTGCCAATGCGCTGCAGCGCCGATCAATTTGCTCGGAAAGTGCCGCAAGCTGTGCTTTGACAGCATCCATGTTGTGTTGCAGCTCTGTCATGGCATCGGCAGCAGCGGTATTAAATTCGTTCTGCGCCTGACCAAAGGGATTGACATACCAAAAGGTCATTTTTCTGCCCAGCCGTTTGACCAGTTTTCCCTTGCCTTGCGGAGCAGATACGGTAAAGCTTTCTTTTTGTGCATTTACTCGGTTCACTTTTTGTCGCAGATCTTCGTCACGCATAAGCTCAGCCTCCTGTTTTCGATTGGTTTGAAAATGACCATTCATGCGCCAGATGTGCAACGCCTGTTTCATCAATGGCATTATATACTACAAAGCGCACGGCCTGTGCACGGTAATCATAAGCAAACATATCCATCCGTCTGAGTGCTACATCGAACCAATAGGTTCCGGCCACCAGCTGCAGCGGAGAGAATGTGCAGAGAATTTCATCGGTTTGATGCAGCAAGATCGGCTTCAGATGTTCCCGCTGGGTATTCGTGCCATAGCAAAGAAGCTTATCGGCACGATACAAAGCGAGCCCTATCAGCGCCTCTTCCGCTTTTTGCGGATCTGCTTTGCAGCGGATCCGAAGCACAACAGAATCGCCGGTGCGGCATTGCGTAATGGGTTCGCCATTGGTATTGAGCAGTGCGATTTCTGTGATAGCAGCGGGAAGCTCTTCTTGCTGCGCTTCTGTTTGGGTCTGTATAGGTTTTTTAGCCGTCGAAGCCGTGCGTTGTCCCATATACTCCATATAGAGTGGGTGCACTTCGGAGGGTGCTCCTTCCATGCGGATCACGCCTTCGCTGATCCAGATGCTGCGGTCGCAGATGCGTTCTAACTGCGCCATGCTATGGGATACGATGACAATGGTTGTGCCCTGGGCTTTGATCTCCATTAATCGTTCAAAGCATTTTGCTTGGAAGGCAGCATCGCCAACGGCAAGAATTTCATCAATCAGCAGGATATCGGCACCGACATGAATGGCAACGGAGAAAGCAAGGCGCATATACATACCCGAAGAATACGTGCGCACAGGATGATCAATAAACTCTTCCAGCTCGGAAAAATCAATGATTTCCTGCAAGCGGGCATCGATTTCTTTGCGGGTCAGACCAAAAATAGATGCATTGGTGTAGATGTTTTCCCGTCCTGTCATATCGGGATGGAAGCCGGCACCCAGCTCCAGCAGAGAGGACACGCGGCCATCCATGGCAACAGAGCCTTCATCGGGAAATAGAATCCGGCTCATCAGTTTCAACAGTGTGGATTTGCCGCAGCCGTTCTTGCCGATCAGTGCGATGGCTTCTCCTTTTTCCACCGTCAGAGAAACACCCTTAAGCACCCACCGTTCTTCATAGCGTCGGCGATTGGCAAACAATAGTTTTTCTTTTAAGGATTGTCCACGATCTGCATAGATGCGGAATTTCTTTTTCAGATTCTTGATGGTAATGGCAGGCATATCAGATCTCCCAAATTGGTCTTATTCCGACAGCATAAGACAGTGGCGTTCATATTGCAGATTAAAGAACCTCGGCAAAGCGTTTTTGCAATCGAGAAAACAGATACATTCCCAGCAGCAAAATCACAAGGCTCATTCCCAGTGCGAGCAGCAGCAATCTGCCATTGGGGGATATCTGATGATACAGAATATCCCGATAGGCAAGAAGGATTGGAGTCATAGGGTTCAGCAGATACCAGGTGCGCCAATGCTCGGGCACAAAATCAATACCGTATACCACAGGGGAGAGATACATCCATGCCATATTGACAACACCCATGATATGCTCCAGATCACGGCAGTATACGGTAATCGCAGAAACGATGAGATTGACACCCAGCACCAGCAGATATTGTATCAGCATCACGGGAATCAGCCATGGCAGAGCACGCCATGCAACACCAAGTCCTGCAATGGCAATTACCGCAAAGATGATCACAAAGGAAAACAGCATATTGCAAAAACTGCTGGTAGTATAGGCAAGCGGCAGCACCTCACGGGGGAAATAGATCTTTTTGATCATATTTTTTTGATCAAGGATCAGCCGTGAACCGGTGGTCAATGCTGAGGAAAAAAAGATCCACGGTACGAGAGCTACAAACAAATGCAGATAGTAATGCTCAATTCCGCTGCGCATGATATAAGAAAACACTACCGTATAGACCAGCAGCTGCAGCAGCGGATTCAGAAACGTCCACAAAAAGCCCAGCACACTGCCCTTATACCGTCCTTTGAGATCCTTGCGCACCAGACTGGAGATCATTTCACGATATAAATATAATTCACGGAACAGACGCATGTTTCTTTTGATATGCCTCCCTTATCACAGAGAAAACGATGGTTTCATCGGAGGAGTTTCTTAACAAGTCTTATTGCGCGGCGTAATATGCACGCCAATACGCAAGGGTATCCTTGAGTGTTTGCTGCAGCGCAATCGCAGGAGACCAGCCCGTATCCTGCTGCAGCTTTGTGATATCCGCTTCGATGATGGGAATATCGACAGGGCGCAGCTTCTCAGGGTCAGTCTGGATTGCATACGGAACGCCGGAGAGCGCATGAATCTGTTTCAGCAGTTCGGAAATTGCGATGGCATTCTGGCTGCCTACGTTATAAATCCGACCGGAAACACCTTTTGTCATAATCAGACCATATGCACGGACAATATCCCGCACATCGGTAAAATCTCGTTTTGCGCTTAAGTTTCCGGTTCGGATCACAGGCTCCTGCATACCGTATTCGATGGCAGCGGTCTGTTTGCAAAAATCAGAAACCACAAATTGCGGCGATTGTCCCGGACCGATATGGTTAAAGGCACGCACAGCTGTGATCCATAAGCCATAGGCACGTTGATAGATCATTGCCATCTGCTCGGCACAGACCTTGGTTGCCGCATAAATGTTTGCCGGATGCAGCGGCTCTTCTTCGGAAACCGGACAGGCATCCCGTCGAAGATGTCCATATTCTTCTCCGGATCCCACAAGCAGAAGCTTTGGCGGATCAGTACAGCTGCGTACAGCTTCCAGCAGATTGATCGTGCCTTTGATGTTGA
Organism: Oscillospiraceae bacterium; assembly: GCA_017532085.1. GTDB lineage: Bacteria > Bacillota > Clostridia > Oscillospirales > Ruminococcaceae > Firm-04. The sequence goes on from JAFXJT010000071.1 coordinate 24,188, forward strand.
TATCAGCAGTCAGTTGGGGTTGTTTCCATGAAAGTGCCACCGAGCTTTGTGCTGCCAGATGAAAGACACAATCGGGCTGCAGCGTATGCAGCAAAGTGCGAACAGCATCTGCATCCAGCAGATCCAGATCATAGATATCGGCAGCCTGCTCTGCTGCAAAGGATTCCTGTTTCAGCTTTGTGACAGATACCTGCCAGCCCAGATCCTCTGTAAGATGCCGCAGCAGATAGGGGCCTACAAAGCCTGCTGCACCAAGAATCAACGCGTTCAATCGGAGAGCTCCTTTCGTTGGAAACCATATATTAACGATTTTTGCGGCGGGTATTCCGCAGCAGAACGCATCTCGTTTTTGCAAGTATTGTTTGCAGATCGAATTGTTCCAGCACACGGCGGCGAGCAGCTTTGCCATATTGCATGCGCAGCTCATCATCCCGCAGCAAAAGTTCCATAGCATTCGAGAGTGCTTCTGCATCGGATGGCGGAACCGTCAGTCCTGTTTCGCCATGCGCACTCACAAGAGGCACACCGGTAGGCAATGCGGTATTGATGACAGGCTTACCATATACCATGGCCTCCAATTGCACAATGCCGAATGCCTCACTGTTTGCCACAGAGGGCAGAACAAACAGATCACAATCGGCAAAAGCAGCACGCAGATCCGCATCCATGCGTCTGCCGAGAAAATGCACATGATCGGCAACACCCAATTCCTGTGCACGAGTTTTCAGTTGTTCTTCCAATACGCCGGTGCCGGCTAAAAACAGTTCGCAATTCACCGATTCCGGCAAGGCTGCAAAGGCCTCCAACAATACATCTACGCCTTTATAATAGACCAATCTGCCGACAAACAGAATCTTTTTTGCTGTTTTGCTGTGCAGCCGATCCTGCAGGATCGGAATCCTCAGAGCAGCATCATACAGCGAAGCATCAATGCCATAGGGGATCACAATGCATTTTTCATGGTATTTGTACAGATCGGGAGAACAGTCGATATGTGCTTGGGTTGCGACAATAATTGCATCAGCTCGCCGAAGCAGTGCGTGCATGAGCGGCCGATACAGCACAAGCATCTTTTTTTGACGTACAATATCGCTGTGCCATGCCACTACGACTCTGCCTTGATAGCCCGAAAGAATACAGGCAAGATCTGCAAGAGGAAAGGGCAGATGCAGCTCCACCACATCGGACACCATCACCTTGCGGCGGAAGGCGCTGATATAATCCAAAGAAAGCGGACAGGAAGCAAAGGTTCCCAAACTGCCGCAGCGATATACCCGAATGCCGCGAACCCGATCTTTTTGCGCCAAGCCTGCCGAATCACGACAAGTCAGCACCGATACATTCGCATAGGGCTTCATGCCTTCGGCCACTTGCTGCATGACTGTTTCAATCCCACCGATATGAGGATCATAAGCTTTGCCGGTAATCAGCACCCGGGGCTTTGCATTATGTGGGCGGTTTTGCATGGCGGATTTGCCATTGTTGGTATCTTTCATACGCTATTCATTCTCCGCAACATCACAATAAATCTGATACAGCAGCTTGGCTGCGGCATCCCATGAAAACTGTTTTGCACGGGCAAGTCCTCGTTGGCGCATACGCTGCCGCAGAGCAGGATCGGTAAGAATGGCCTGCATCCCTTTTGCAATGGCTTCAACCCGATAAGGATTGACCAATACTGCAGCATCGCCTACCACCTCGGGCAGAGAAGCGGCATTGGAGGTCAGCACCGGTGTACCGCATGCCATTGCTTCCAGCGGCGGCATACCAAAGCCTTCGTAGAGCGAAGGAAATACAAAAGCCAATGCACCGCTGTACAATGCAGCCAAATCCTCGGAAGGGATATATTCCGGGAAGCATACCTGCTGTTCTAAGCCCAGCGCAGTCACAGTTTCAAAAATGCTGTCATACATCCAGCCTTTTCCGCCTGCCAGCACAAGTTTCGGCGGATGCTCCTGCTCCTTGCAGAGCAGTGCATAGGCTTCGATGAGACGCGGCAAATTCTTTCGCGGTTCCAGCGTGCCAAGATAGAGGAAATAGTCTCCCTCGATGCCATGCGCCTGTTTGACCTGTGCGATGTTCTGTTCATCCTCTACGGGATAAAACCGTGTATTGTCCACGCCGCAGGGTACCACACGTACTTTTTTGGCATATTCGGGATAATATTTTGCAATTTCACGTTTTGAAAATTCGCTGTCAGTGACAATGCAGTCTGCGCGCTGCATGGATTGCCGCAATCCAAGGCGCAGCATTTGTCTGGTGCGAAGACGTACTGTCTCAGGATATGCATGAATGACCATATCGTGAACAGTCACAACGGTTTTTCCATGCACACCGGGCGGCGTAATATAATTGAAGAAGTGTGTAACATCTGCCCATTTGCCGAAAAAGGCAGAATAGGGCACAGGGATGACCGAGGACAGCGTGCGATATGCAAGAGGCGAGCAAAATGCCGTTCGCAATGGAATATTCTCTTTGCGAAACGGTGCCAAACGACGACGCTTTTCCTCGGGAGTACGCAGAGAGAAATATTCAAAGCGATATTGCAGCTCGGGATGGAGACGGGTCATTGCCTCCACCAGACCTGCTTCGCAATATCCAATGCCGGAGATATGATCTCCCACAAGAGGTGCTGCGTCAAAAGCGATTCGTTTCATGATGTTCAAACCGTCTGTTTACTCGGCAATACCGAGTTCAGCCTTGACCAGCGCCAGATCGTTCTTTGCCATGCGGGAAACCAGTTCCGCAAAATCAATTTCCCGAACCCAGCCGAGCTTTTCTTCTGCCTTTGCAGGGTTGCCCAGCAGCAGCTCCACTTCGGCAGGACGGTAAAAGCAAGGGTTGACCTTCACAACCGTCTTGCCGTTGGCACGGTTGACACCGATTTCCGTTACGCCGCTGCCCTGCCAATCCAGCTCGATGCCTACTGCTGCAAAGGCGTGCTGTGCGAATTCACGAACGGTTCTGGTTTCGCCGGTTGCCACCACATAATCATCGGGAGTCTCCTGCTGGAGCATCAGCCACATCGCCTTTACATAGTCCTTGGAATGACCCCAGTCACGCTTTGCATCCAGATTGCCCAGCTCGACGCATTCCTGTACACCCATTGCGATTCTTGCAGCGGCATGAGTGATCTTGCGCGTGACAAATTCCAGACCTCTGCGTTCGGATTCGTGATTGAACAAAATCCCGGAGCAGGCATACATCTGATAGCTTTCCCGATAGTTTTTGGTAATCCAGTGACCATAGAGCTTTGCTACACCATAGGGACTGCGGGGATAAAAAGGGGTTGTTTCATCCTGCGGAATTGCCTGCACCAGACCGAACATTTCGGAGGTGGATGCCTGATAGAAGCGGCATTCGGGTTTTACAATCCGGATTGCTTCCAGCATATTGGTCACACCAAGTGCATCAATATCAGCAGTGCCCAAAGGGGTATCCCAACTGGTTGCCACAAAGGATTGTGCAGCCAGATTATAGACTTCATCTGCCTGAGAGATCTTCATTGCGGAAATCAAAGAAATCGGATCGGTCATATCGGCATAGATTAATGTGACCTTATCCTTCAGATGCTCAATATTGCCATAATCCACGGAGCTTTTTCTTCTCCAGATTCCATAGACTTTGTAGCCCTTTTCCAACAGCAGCTCTGCCAGATAAGAGCCATCCTGACCTGTAATGCCGGTAATCAATGCATTTTTCATATCGAAATAATCTCCTTATATCAACAAAAACGGCAAAGTGTTTGGCTGCTTCAGAGCAATTCGCCTCGGCCCTGTTCTCGCAGCATCTCGGTAACCTTTTTCACATTCTGCGCAGCATCCTTGGCGCATACCAGCAATGCATCTGCGGTATCCACTACAATGATATCCTCCAGACCTATGGCGGCAATCAATTTATCGGAGCCTGCAAAAATACAGTTTTTGGTACCGATGGTCAGCACATCGCCATTTCGATAGTTTCCATTGGTATCCGTTTTTGCGACACGCTGCAAAGCGGGCCAGCTTCCCACATCATCCCAACCGAAGTTTCCCGGAATGGTGAACAGACGGGATGCGTGCTCCAGCACGCCGTAATCGACGGAAACAGATGGCATTTTCGGAAATTCCTCTTGCAGAACACGTTGAAAATCGGGTGTATCACAAACGGACTGCAAACGCCCGGTGATCTCCGCCACTGCAGGAAGATGCTCCTTGACCGCATCCAGATACACAGCGGTACGCCATGCAAACATACCACTGTTCCAGAGAAACTTCCCGGATTCCACATAGCTGCGAGCAGTTTCCAGATCGGGCTTTTCACGGAAGCAATCGACTTGATAGACGCCTGTGGGTGCGCTTTGACTGCGTGAAAATTCAATATAGCCATAACCTGTTTCGGGATAGGAAGGGGTGATGCCGATGGTCACAAGATTATCACCTGCATCAGCAGCGGCAATGGCGCGGGAAAGCACATCTATGCAAAGATCCTCATGACGGATCAGATGATCGGCAGGAAGCACCAACATCACAGCATCGCCGCATCGTTTTGCAATTACGGCGGCGGCAAGGGCGATGCAGGGTGCTGTATTGCGGGCAGCCGGTTCACGTAGCAGATTCTCTTCGGGAATTTCCGGAAGCTGTTCCTGCACCAGCGTCATATAGTCGGCATTGGTGACGACGTATACGTTTTCCGGTGCAACCAAGCCTTTCAGACGGCGAAAGGTTTTTTGAATCATGGTTTCACCGTCTCCGGACAGTGATAAAAACTGTTTCGGACAGTGTGTGCGGCTTTTGGGCCAGAAGCGTTCGCCTTTGCCGCCGGCCATAATCACGGCAGCAACAGGTCGTGTCAACGCATCGTTCATGGAGTTTCTCCTTTCTTTACAGCAGCGGATTCGGAATGAGTTGTGTCAGAAATGAGAACGTCTGTTGTTTTGTCAGTTGAAGGGTCTTGTTTTACGGCCTGTCGAAGCAGTTCGCGTTCTGCCGCATTGGTTTTGGGCGGAAAAAATGCGATCTTGACAGTCATGAGCATCAGTCGAAAATCCAGCAGCAGAGAATACTGCTCAATATACATCAGATCCATTTTCAGCTTATCAAAGGGATCGGTGTCATAGGTACCGATGACCTGTGCATAGCCGGTAAGACCTGCTTTGACCTGTAAACGAAATGGGAATTCCGGATATTGCTTGGCATATTCCTCGGTGAGGGAGGGACGCTCGGGACGAGGACCCACCAAGGACATATCGCCTTTGAGAATATTAAAGAGCTGCGGCAGCTCATCCAGTCGAAAACGACGGAGTACTGCGCCGACTCTCGTGATACGGCAATCGTGTTCTGCGGCAAGTACCGCCTGTCCGTTGGCCTCGGCGTTTTGGATCATGCTGCGGAATTTGAGCACATGAAAATGCTTGCCGCCACGGGTCAGACGCTCTTGGCGATACAGGATCGGTCCACCGTCATCCAGACGAATGGCAATCGCACAGATGCATAGGATTGGCGATGTCAGCAGCAGTAATACCGAGGAGATCAGCAGGTCCACCAGCCGTTTGGTAAAGCGCTGTTCCAGCGTCAATCCCTCATTGCGGCAGAGCAGCAAGGGCGTATCAAACAAACGAATTTCTCCGCTGCCGCGCAGGAGAATATCCGAAATCTTCGGGGATACATAAGCACGTAAATTATTCGCATAGCAGTGCTTGAGCAGATCGTTGCGGATCTCTGCCGGGATATCACAAAGGATTACGCCGTCAAAGCTCTGCAGAGATGCGACAATATTGGAAAATCCTTTTGCAATATCAATGCTTTCGCAGATCATATATTTATCCACACGGGCGCTCATTTTCATAACCAGTTCTGCAGCATGGCGGGAACCATAGACAATAATCAGCTTTCGCGGCGGATACAGACGAAAATACAGCTGATTGACAAGCAGTGCCCAGCAAACAATCAGGATCAGATCCAATACCGTCAGGAACAGCAGCGGTGTTATGGGCAGAAATCGTCTGCCAATGGCACTGATTTGAAAATAGGTGATAAAATTCACCATGCAAATGGCGATGCCTTGATTATAGATCAGATCATTGCGCTTGAGATAGCCATATTGGATACAGTCATATGCTTTGAAGAATACGGCTGTGAATACGGTATAAATCAGAATTACCACCCAATTTCCCCGCCGGAAAAAGGGCTGGATAATGACATCTGCATAATAGCTTTGCCAGATATAGGCAAATTCCAGTGTTAAAATCGCCAGCAGCAGAAGCCCGGAACCCAGTGAAACCAGATGCCGATGACGATAGGGAGCGGTTTGCTTCATGTTGTTTCCTTTCTCTCAATCATTCAAGATGAGAGGCATGCTTCTATTGATCTCACATGGTCAAAATCAGTATTGTCATTAGCCTATACATTTTCATTATAACAAGTTTTTCCATGTTCGTCAAGCAAAATACAACGCCTTTGCTTTTTGGTTGTGAAGCAAAGGCGTTTGTTGTCAGTTTTTGTGTATTATTCATGGGTTTTGACCGAAATCACGGGTAATTCCGGCGGATTAAAGAGGCGCAGTTTTCCCAATCCACCGCTGACCGCCATAAGGGTATTGCCCGATTGATATACACCCTTGGAATATCGCGGAAAGAAGCGGCGTTCGGGAGAAAGCAATCCGCCGAGAATCGGCAGCCGCACGGCACCGCCGTGCACATGACCGCTGAGCACCAGAGCAGCACCCCATTGTGCATACGCCGGAAAGAACAGTGGATTGTGTGCCAGTAAAATGGTATTGGGAGGGCAGTCTCCCAAAACCGCTCGGATCTCTTCGGCAGTGCATTCTGCAAGATTGCGGTATCCGGTTTCGGTACGGTAATGGGATCTTGTCAGAGTCAGACCTGCAAAAGTCGTTCCGTTTAGCGTCAGGATTTCATTATCCAGCAGATGCACTCCGTTTTGATGCAAAACATCGCAAAATGCCATATGTTGTTTGGGTGGCAGATCCAATTCGTGATTGCCCTGCACCATTATCATAGGTGCAATCCGGGAAAGCTGTGCAAGCAAGCGATGAATCTTTGAAAAATCGCACATGGTACGAGACACCAGATCACCGGTGAGGATGATGTAATCCGGCTTTTCGGCGGCAATTTTCTGTACCAGATGGCAGTAATTCTTGCCAAAAGTACGGCTGTGCAGATCAGAAAGCAGCAGCAGCTTCGGCAGAGAGGCAGGAGCCTTTTTTGCCGGCAGATGAATTTGCACTGTGCACAGCAGCCGGGTGTTTTCTATGACGGCATAGCTGCCCAGCGCTGCACCGAGCAGCAGCAAAGCGAAACAAGGACGCAAAAGCCTCACCTCCGGACAAAGTGAAATGGATTTATGTGGTGTGATGCCGTTTCTGCAACAGCATACGCAGCAGTGAAGACAGCAGAAATACAGTAAGATTCACGATGATGACACAGGCACCAACGGCTGCATCCATCCATAAAGAAAGCAGCAATCCCAGCAAAAAGCAGCTTACGGATATCAATACGGCGGCAAGAATCACCTTGCGGAAGCTTTTGCACAGGCGCATTGCCGTAACTGCCGGAAAAATCATCAGGCTGGAGATCAGCAGCGCACCCATGAGCATCATGCCAAGTACAACAGTGACAGCAGTCAGCACTGCAATCAGAAGATTATAGAATCTGACATTCAGACCTGTGGCACGGGCAAAATTCTCATCAAAGGTCACAGCAAAGATTTTATCATAGCATAAAGCATAGACCAGCACTACACAGATGCTCAGAATGACACTGAGAATCACTTCACTTTTCGACATGGTCAGAATGCTGCCGAACATATAATGACTGACATCGGTGGTGAGATTTGCCTTGGAGGATACCAGAATCCCCAATGCCATTGCTGAGGTGGAAAACAATGCAATGGCAGTATCTCCCCGCACCTGATCACTTTCAGAGAGACGCAGCAGAATATAGGCAGCGAGAATGACCACAGGAATCGTGACCTGCATCGGTGCCCATCCCATAGCGATGGCAATACAAAGTGTGCCGTAGCCTACATGCGACAATCCGTCGCCAATCATCGAACAGCGCTTGAGCACAAGACTCACACCCAGCAAACTGGCGCAAAGACTGACTGCAATTCCTGCAATCAAGGCCGGCAGCAGGATGATGGAGAAGTATTCGGGCGTAAGAATAGCGGAAAGATCATTCATGACTTGACACCTCCGTTTCTGCCGGATGGGAACGGCAGTCACGACAGCCGATGGATTCGCCTGAGGCACGGAGGAAGCGGCTGCCCACCTCGCTGTTGATATATGCCTCACAGGAGCCAAAAAAGCTTTCTTTCTTGCCGATATGCAGGATTGATTTTGCATGGCGCACAGCACATTCCACATCATGGGTCACCATGATAATGGTAATGCCGTGATCCAGATGAATATGTTCAAGAATACCGTAAAGCTCCGTAGTGACCACAGGATCCAGACCGGTTACCGGCTCATCGAGCAGAAGCAGCTTTTTGCTGGCACAGAGTGCTCGTGCGAGTAAAACACGCTGCTGCTGTCCGCCTGAAAGCTCACGGTAGCAGCGATCGGCTAAATCGGTGATGCGCAAACATTTCATTTGTTCTGATGCCAGTGCACGATCTTTTTTGGTGTAAAAGGGATGCAGTCTGCGGCTATTGAGGCAGCCCGAAAGCACGACTTCCTGCACCGAAGCGGGGAAATCCCGCTGAATCTGACTTTGCTGCGGTAAATATCCGATTTCGCTGCGTTTTAAGCCGTCCCCAAGGGTGAGCGTTCCGCTGTCGGCTTGCTTTAAGCCCAGCAGACATTTGATCAGGGTGCTTTTTCCCGATCCGTTTTCGCCTACAATGCACAGATAATCTCCCTGCTGCACGGAAAAGCTCAGATGCGTCAGCACCGTGGTGGAATCATAGCGCAATGTGAGGTCGTTGCAGGTCAAAAAAGCCATATCAATTCAGTGCCTCCTTGATTGCGATCAGATTGTCCTGCAGATATTCCTGAAAGTGCTTGCCGGAAGAAAAATCCTCTTTGCTCACATTATTGCAGGAATGCAGAAGCTTTGCCTGTGCACCGGTGGCTTCACAGATTGCATCGGCAATTTTTCGCGGTGAGTTTTCCAGATAGAAGATGGTGTCGATCTGCTGTTCCTTTACGGTGGAAATCAGCGCCGAAAGCGTTGCGGAAGATGCATCCGTATCGCTGCTGCATCCTGAGAACGCTGCTGCATAGGAAAATCCATATTCCTCTGCCAGATACAAAAACGGGAATCGGTCTCCGAAGATCAACGGCTTGCTGCCGGCAGATTCCGCAGCACTGCGGTATGCAGCGTCCAAAGTCTGAAGTGTATTGCAAAGGGCATCCTCATTGGTTTTGCAGGTTTCTTGGTTTTCGGGAGAAATGCTGCAAAGCTGTGCTGCAATGGCCCTCACCATCGCAGCGGCATTGAGCGGAGAGGTCCAGATATGCTCATCGTATTCGGCAAGATCGGCTTCGTGCTTTTCATGATGCTCATGCTTGTCCTCGTGATCCTGTTCGTGATTGTGCGCGGCAGCGATGGGAGTCACATAATCCATAAGCCGCAAATTCACTTTCTCCTTGCGTGTGGATTCCAGAAGATATTCTACCCATGTCTCGGAAGCACCGCCGATATAGATGAACATATCGCAGGTTTGTATGGCAGCAACATCCGAGGGTGTCGGCTCATAGGAATGACTTTCTCCGCCCGGCGTAAGCAGCAGCTTCACATCACAGGACAGATCAAACTGCTCCGTTAACTGCAAGGCAAAATCATAGCTCGGATAGACCGTTGTTACAATCGTAAGCGTTTCCTCATCATTTTTTGTGAGATTACAACCGGAAAGCGGCAGCGCACCAAGGAGGCAGATTGTGCCAAGTACTGCAATTCGTTTTAAGTGTGATGTCATATGGAATTCCTTTCTGCTTTTGGGGAATCTGTATCAGATTGACTGCATTGGCTGCAAATACCGTAAAAGGTTGTGCGCTCCGGAGCAATGGCAAAGCCATGATCGGTGCGCACATGACCGGTCAGCTCGGCGAGGTGGGTGCAGTCCAGATGAATCAGTATGCCGCATTCTGTGCATTTGAGATGAAAATGAGAATGACAGGTGCCTGCCTTTGCTTCCTCTCCGCCATATTGCCAGCAGGCACTGCCCCGTTCATCCGCAGTATAACGCCGCAGCAGGCCATTTTGCTCCAATCGTTCCAATTGACGATATACTGTGGCGGCACCGATGGGCGTGCCGTTTTGACTCAGCGCTTGTATGAGTTCGGCAGCTGTAATATGCCGGTGAGGGTTTTCTTCAAAATACGCAAGTATTCTTGCTTTTTGTTTGGTGCGATAGGTGCTTTGCCGCTCCATATGTCTGCTCCTCTTTTGCGAATATGAAAATGAGTTTCAAAATTAGATTCATTATACAATATTTCACACACCTTGTCAAGAGTCCAAAACAAATCCTCAAAAACAATACCGGATTGCATTCTGCACTTGACGATACCATGGCATTGTGGTATAATGATAGGGTAAAATGCGCATTTTGCGGATTGCCGACGATGCGCCAATCAATCACAATGGAATTGGAGGAATGTATCATGTCTTTTGACCGTTTGATCTCAAAAATTATCATCATGAAAAACCCTACCGTAGCAGGCCTCGATCCCAAGCTGGAGTATGTTCCGGAATATCTGAAAAAGAGCTTTCTCAACGAGGATGGTGAAACTTTGAAGGCTGCTGCCAAGGCGATCTTCAAATATAACCAGCAGATTATTGATGCCATTTGTGATATTGTGCCTGCTGTGAAGCTGCAGGCTGCATATTATGAGATGTATGGCCATCATGGTGTCAAGACAATGGAGCGCACCATCCGCTATGCAAGACTGCGCGGTATGTATGTGATTACAGATGGCAAGCGCAATGATATCGGTGCAACTATGGAGGCATATACTGCTGCACATTTGGGCTCCTGCACCATTGGTGAGAGCGAGTGCGAGCCGTTTGGCGCCGATGCTTTGACAGTCAACGGCTACCTGGGTACCGATGGCATTACGCCGCTGCTGAAGGTTTGCAAGCAGCGTGACAGAGGCATTTTCGTTCTCTGCAAGACTTCCAACCCTTCCTCCGGAGAGTTCCAGGATCTGCTGATTGATGGCGTACCGCTGTATGCCAGAATGGGCGATAAGTGCGAGGAGTGGGGTGCTGATACGATTGGCGCCTATGGTTACAGTGCGGTTGGTGCTGTGGTAGGTGCAACCTATCCCGAACAGCTTGTTGAGCTGCGTAAGCGGATGCCGCATACCATGTTCTTGGTGCCCGGCTATGGCGCGCAGGGCGGCGGTGCTGCAGGCATTGCAGGCGGCTTCGATGAAAATGGTCTGGGTGCTATTGTGAACAGCTCCCGCGCTATCCTTTGTGCATATCAGAAGGAACAATGCGATGAGCGTGATTTTGCACAGGCTGCTCGCCGTGAAGCAATCCGCATGCGTGAGGATCTGACCACATACGTTAAAATCAGTTAAGATAAACGGAGCGTTATCATCATGTGTCAATCAACGAACAATATTATCATTCCGACGCTGCGCTATCCTGTACGCTGTATGGAGCAGCTGAATATGACCACCTGGAGCATGGTGGTGGATTGCCCTGAGGTTGCAGCAAAGGCTGTGCCGGGACAGTTTGTCCATTTGCTGCCTGATGGTAACTATACACTGCGCCGTCCGATTTCCATTTGTGAGATCAATCGGAGCGCCGGTACCTTGCGGCTGGTGTTTGAAGTGCGCGGGGAAGGAACCGAGACGCTTTCGCATCTGCGTGCCGGTGATATGGTCAATCTTTTAGGATCGCTGGGACATGGCTTTACGCTGCTGGAGCAGAAGCAGCCGGTTATTCTCATTGGCGGCGGCATCGGTACTCCGCCCATGCTGCCTCTGGCGCAGTATTACGGAGAACAGGCAACGGTGATCTGTGGTTTCCGCAATGCAGGAGCCGCAATTTTGCAGCAAGATTTTGCAAAAGCCGGTGCGCAAACCGTTCTTTGCACCGATGACGGCAGCGCAGGACATCATGGTCTTGTGACACAGCCTCTTGCAGAGCTGATCAACGAGCGTAAGCCTGCAATGCTCTATGCCTGCGGACCCATGCCGATGCTCAGAGCCATTGCCAATATGGCAAAGGCACAGGGGATTCCTTGCGAGGTATCTCTGGAAGAGCGTATGGGCTGCGGTGTGGGAGCCTGTCTTGTTTGCGCTTGCAATATTTATCTGGATGACGGTTCTGTGCATGCAGGACATGTATGCAAGGATGGCCCGGTATTCGATGCGGAAAGGGTGGTTTGGAATGGCTGATTTATCTGTAACTGTTTGTGGAGTTCCGTTCAAGAATCCGATCATTCCGGCATCCGGTGTCTTTGGATATGGCAGAGAATATGCGCAGTATTATCCGCTTTCTATGCTGGGTGGCATTGCCGCAAAGGGTACGACACCCTTGAAGCAGAACGGAAATCCGGCACCTCGTATTGCCGAAACACCTGCCGGCATGCTGAATTCTGTGGGATTGCAGAATCCCGGCATGGAGGCTTTTATTCATAATGAGCTGCCTTGGCTGCTGCAGCAGGATACTGTTGTTCTTGCAAATTTTGCGGGACCTTCTCCCGAAGCCTGTGCGGAATCGGCTGCAAAACTGGACGCAACCGATGTGCATATGTTGGAACTGAATATTTCTTGTCCCAATGTCAAAAACGGCGGTCTGGCATTTGGTGCGCAGGCAGATACGGCTGCTGCGATGGTGCGTGCAGTGCGGAATGCAACGAAAAAGCCTCTGGTAGTCAAGTTATCTCCCAATGTCACAGATATTACCGAGATTGCCCGTGCAGTGGAAGCAGAGGGCGCCGATGCGGTATCGCTGATCAACACCTTGCTGGGAATGCGGATTGATCTTCGCACACGCAGACCGATTCTTCGTAATAATACCGGCGGTCTTTCGGGTCCTGCGGTATTTCCTGTGGCGGTACGCATGGTATGGCAGGTATCCAATGCAGTCAAGATCCCTGTAATTGGTATGGGCGGTGTTGCAAGCGGAAAGGATGCTGCTGAGCTGATGATGGCCGGAGCATCTGCCGTGCAGGTAGGCACTGCAGTTCTCACCGATCCTTATGCTCCATTGCGAATTGTGCAGGAGCTGAATGCATTCTTGGATGAAAACGGGATTGCATCGGCTGCGGAATTAACGGGTACTATGCAGCCATGGTAACAAAGACAACGACCATTTACCTCGTTCGCCATGCGGAGGCAGAGGGGAATGTGAAAGAATTCTTTCAGGGGAATACTGATACGGAAATCACGGCACAGGGAAGAAAACAACTGGAGTATCTTGCAGAGCGTTTTCGTGAGGTTCCATTGGATGCTGTGATCAGCAGTCCCTTCCATCGTGCGTTGGAAACCGCAAAAGCGGTCAATGCCCATCATGATCTGGAAATCCGGACAGCCTATCGCCTGCGTGAGATCAACGGCGGCGATTGGGAGGGCAGAGCGTGGTCAGAGCTGCCTTCGCTTTATCCTGCAGAGCTGGATTTGTGGCAGAATCGGATGTGGGAGTTTTGTGCACCCAAGGGTGAGGCCATGAAGGAAGTATATTCTCGTATGCGGGAAATGCTGCAGCGGATTGCTGTGGAATATGCAGGCAAGACCGTTGCGGTGGTTTCGCATGGCTGTGCACTGCGGAATTTTCTCTGCTGGGTGGAATTCAATGATATTACACGTCTGCATGATGTGGGTTGGGCAGATAACACGGCGGTTTCTCTCGTGACCTGTGCGGTGACGGAAACCTCAAGACGATGGACGCTGGAATTTAAAAATGATGCGTCTCATTTGCCGGAAGAATGCTCAACACTGCATCATTCTCAATGGTGCCGATATGAAACCGAAAAGGAGGAAGCTGCAACATGATCCTGTTCGCCGTGGATTTTGGCGATGTACGCACCGGCTGGGCAGTTTGTGATCGTACGGAGCTGCTGGCTTCTCCACATGGTGTGCTGACTGAGCCTGATTTTGCGTTGTGTGCAGAAAAAACCGCACAGGCTGCCAAGGAAGCTCGTGCGGAAGAGATTGTAGTGGGATATCCGAAAAATATGGATGGAAGCTGCGGCGAACGTGCTCAGAAATGCGAGCAGTTTGCACAGCTCCTGCGAGAACTGACACAGCTTCCGGTCACGCTCTGGGATGAACGCTGCACCACCGTTTCTGCCCATCGGATCTTAAACCAGACCAATACACGCGGCAAGAAGCGAAAAGCTGTGGTCGATGCAGTTGCAGCAGTGCTGATTCTGGAAAGCTATATGGGATATCGGCGGTCAAGCGGCATGGTCTGAACGGATTACATATGCAGAATGCCGGAAACGCTGTCCCAGACATCGCCTACGGCTTGAACTGCTTTGATCGTGCGGCGCTTCAGACGAGTTTTTTCGCTGCAGCTGGCACGTGTTACAAAATACCCGATGGTGCCCACTGTGACACCGAGAGCAACTCCTTTTGCAAGTGCTTTGTATTGCATAGCCCTGATCTCCTTTGTTGATATCACATTGTAATATACGGGGGATATTTGTATTGTTCCGTGATGAAAGCGAGCTATGCAAGGGAGAATTTTCCGAATTGAGAGGAGCGTTTTTACTTGCTGAAGCTGAATCTTGTGCTGGTAGAGCCCAGAATCCCACAAAATACCGGCAGCATTGCCCGTACTTGTGCGGTGACCGGTGCAAAGCTGCATCTGGTGCATCCGCTGGGATTTGCGATTGACGAATCCAGATTGAAGCGGGCGGGGCTTGATTACTGGGATAAACTGGAAATCTTTCATTATCCGAATGTTGAAGCGTTTTTTGCGCAAAATCCAGCTTGCGGCACAACGAATCCGTATTTTTATTTTACGGCAAAAACCGGTACACTCTATACCGATGTCAGCTATCCCGAAGAAACCTACCTGTTTTTTGGCAGAGAGGACAGGGGATTGGATGAGTCCATGTTATTGGCGCATCCTGAACGCTGCGTGCGAATTCCTATGCGGGAAACCCTGCGCTGTCTGAACATCTCCAATGCAGTTACCGTAGCAGCTTATGAGGTGCTGCGGCAGCATCGTTTCGAAGGTTTGTGTATGGATGGCAGATTGGCACAGTCGGAGTGGGAACCGGAAACACCCAGAGCATTTGATATCAGTCAGATCTGAAACAGATTTTGCTGCAAATGAATGATACAGACAACAAAACAGACAATGTACATGACGGGATACCCGTTTCGTGCGGAAAGGACAATGATATGCTGAAAGAGAGAATCAAACTGATGACCGACACCTGCAGCGATATCCCGAAATCGTTGGCAGATGAACTGGGAATCCGGATGCTTTGTTTTCCTGTTATGGTAGATGGCGAAAGCTATCGGGAGGTGCAGGATTTTACCAAGGAGGAGTTCTATGAGAAGATCGCTTCTGCAAAAGAATATCCTACCACTGCACAGTTGACTCCCTTTGAAATTCGTGAAGCGTTTGAGGCGCTTTATCAAGAGGGCTATACAGATGTGATTTATGTGACCATCGGCAGCGGCGGCTCTGCAACGCATGGCAATGCAATTGTGGCTCGCGAGCAGTTCTATCAAGAAGCGATGCAGCAAGATCGTCCCATGCGGATTCATCTGGTGGATGGCAGAAATTATACCGCAACCTATGGATATGCAGTCGTTGAGGCAGGCAAAATGCTTCGGAGAGGCGCTTCGGTACAGGAGATGTTGGATTATCTGGAGGATTGGACCGCTTCGGCATCGGTTTATTTTGTACCGCTGACTTTGAAATATGCCAAACGCTCCGGAAGAATCAGTGCAACGGCGGCTTTTGCCGGCGAACTGTTGGGACTGAGACCCGTCTGCGAGATCACGGATTGTAAAAATACGATTCTGTATAAGGTGCGTGGAGAACAGCATATCATCCCAAAGCTCGTTGAAATTGCCAGAGAGCGTATGATTCCCCATACACCCTATCTGGTTCTGGCGGGTAAGGATAATACGCTTGCCAAAGAGCTGGCTGCGGTATTGACCAAACAGCTTGGCTATCCTCCGGCAATCGAATGGAAGATCGGCGCAACCGTAACCTGCAATGCAGGTCCGGAGGTTGTAGGTCTCGTAATCCGACAGATGCGCAGAGGAACAATGCCGGAATAATCCGGAAAGCGTTTTGAATGATACGATGTTGATATAAGAAAACAGCGGCAAATCATAGATTTGCCGCTGTTTTCTGCCAAAAGGAGAGTATATTATGAGAAAAGGGGGAGGAATTGTCTTATAATAAACCGCCTTGTGCAAAGAACATGGTATCGGCGGCGTAAATACAACCTGCAAGAAAGCTCTTTTCCGCATCGATATGGCTTAAAATGACGCGGTCACTTTGCTCGATTCCGGAAATATCATGGAGATAGTTTCGCAGGGTTGTCAATGCTTTGGCTGAGAAATGATAGTTTTGCAGGATTGCATGATCTGCAAATTGTGTCAGCATCATGTTGTGCAGCAGAGATGCCAGCATGTATAAAGTGTGATCCAGAACAGCTGAAACACCCGGATCATGCTGCTCATAGGCAGAATTAGACTTTTCAACGGTAAACTGCGAAGGATCACCGTTGCAGAGCGCATACAGGATGGGCGTTTTTTCTGCACTGAAAATGGATTTGATCCGCTCCGTAATAGCAGACTGTGTCAGCTCGGCGTGTACAGAGCCATCGGGATATCCTTCGGCCTTGGAACCGCCCGGATTGATAATAACACGGCCGATGTTATCGGTGCGCAGGATACAGCGCCGCAGCAAAGTGTTATCGCTGAGGACGGCGAGATTATATTGGTTGCCGTGATACAGCAGAAGCTGATTCTGATGCGAACCCTTGGTATAATCCAAATTTGCCATAGCATACAGTGCAATGGCATTGCCGCAATGCACGGGAATGTTTAGCTCCAGTTCCAGCATATAACGAAGCTTGGAAAAATCAGGGGCATCTTCCTTAATCTCGGCGCGCATCTGTTCCCAGCGCATGGGTACAATACCCACACCCAGACCGAGCAGCTGCTTGGTTGTCAGATTGCTGTTTTTCATCATCTGATGGCAGGCTGTCGCAATAAACGAAATGATATCCTGCTGATCGGTGGTCTCATCGAGCGTCATATAATCCTTATCCAGCACTTCTCCGGCAAGATTGGTTAAGCCTACGCTGATATCATTTTCATTGATCATGGCGCCCAAAACAAATTTATAATTATGATGGATGCCAATCAGAATTTTACGTCTGCCTTTTTTGAGGTTATCATAATCAACAGGAGCTTCACCAAGCTCGGTCAAAACGCCCTGTTCGATCATGTCGTTGGTGATGATAGTCACAGCGGCACGTGTCAAAGCAAGCTGTGAGGCGATATCCACACGTGAGGTGGGACCGTGTTCGCGCAGTACGTGCAGAATCTGTTTGCGATTCTGCCGCTTCAAATCAAGTTTACTAATACCCTTTGTTTCCATACTCATACACTCCTAACTCAATGCAAAACAAATACAGTAGGGGATGCGATTGGTCCGGCTTTTGCCGTGTACCAAAGAATTCTATTTAGTTAGAATTAACATGAATATATTATAACCATTTTTTATGAACGAATAGTGAAGATATTATGATTATACTGTAAACTTAATGAAAATGATAAAAAAATTTCCAACGCTTTGGAGTGTTTTTGTTGTATTACATGAAAGCGCTGTGGATTATTTTCTTTTTGCGACAAAAAACAACAGCGGATTTCCAACAGAAATCCGCTGTTTGCATGAATAAAAATAGGATTATATTAGGTAAACATATTTATTAAATGAAATAAAGCAATACTGATCAATGGGAAGCAATAGATGCCCAGCAACATCAGAAGGAAGGCAGCTTTTGTGAGGGGCAAAGCAAATCGGCAGATGCGTTCTGTTTGCTTTGCAGTAACATATCTTCTCGCAATGGCATATAGCAGGCATAGGAAGACGCCCAACAAGCTTACTGCCAATCCCATGACGAGACCGGGCGGCGTGTAGTGCAGCGATACGGTGACCTTTCCGGCAGGGACTCGAACGGCCGTTTCACAGGTATTGACCCGATACACCTCGGCAGATTTGCCGTTGACTGTGGCGGAAAAGCCCTCATCATAAGGGATTGCCAAGATCAGTGTACCATCCTGCGGAGAAACCGTTGTTGTTGTGTAGGTGCGGCGATCAAATGTCAGCTCCGCTTGGGGGAGTGCTGCGAGAGCCTCAGTTAGAGGATCCAGCTGAATTCCAAATACACCGAAGCTTTCACAATTGAAATTCTTGTGGACTTTTGCACGCACTGTTACATAAGCATTCTCTTTGCAGTCAAGATAAACCAAGCCATTGATCGAGTTCTGGGGATAATTTCTCTCTTTGCTGATGTTGTTGATGCTGACGGAAACGCTTTCGTTTCTTGGATTGCCGATTTCTGTACCGGTCAAACTGTACAGATCAAAGTACAGAGCCTGTTTGCCGGAAACAAAAAAGGAGAAACAGATCTGTGCAGTATTTTCGGGATCGGTAATGGTGCAGGCGGCAGAGCCATCATCGCCGATTTCCAGTGTCAGATTCTCACACTTGGTGGCAGGATAGGAGGTGATCAGATTGTCTAACCCAAGCTTTTGTTCAGCCAGATAGGCTTGTATATTGGCTCTGGAGCCATTGGGAAGCTCAGAAATGGTTTCTGGATCACGGGTGGTATGGATGACTTGTGGTGCTGTGATTGCACTTTCTCCGATGGACAATCTGTAATCGGTCCAGATGGAGGATACCCAATCCGGGAAATCACCGCTTTGTCCAAGCTGATAGCGAACCCCCCATAAAGCATCCGTCAAAACAGTGCCGCCTGTGGAGGGCACTTCCATCCAATAGGAGCTGTAACCCATTTTTTTGACACCACGCATATAGTCCTCACGGGTCAGTGAGGTGTAATGTGCCATCGTGGGATATCCCAATGCACCAACCATATTGGCGTGGGCATACTTACGTGTCAGCTTCAGACGATAGAACCGATCGTCATCAATGCGATCAGCGGCAGAAACTGTGTTGGTGTACAGATCATCCTGAGCGGCACTGAGTCCGATATAGCAAGTGACACTTAAGATACATTCGCCTGCAAACAGAATACAGAACACTGCGGTGAGAAGTCGTACTCCGATGCGGCGGCGATGATAAAACAGAAGTACAATGCCGTAACCGAGTGCGGTAAGAATCAAAGGAATCAACAGCAGCAGCAGGTTTTTCAGTTCCAC
>JAFXJT010000072.1 GCA_017532085.1 Oscillospiraceae bacterium
AGGATGATATAAAATCCTTATATGATATGTTTAAGGGACTATCCTTGGTGCGCAGAGAGACAGATGATACTGCGGTAGCAGTAACCAGTTTTAGATTTAATCTTGTAGACGGAACGAGTTATGAATTGATTTACAGTTACGTTGGAGTACCAACTGGCTCTCTGAAATCCGTAACAAGCAATGTTGAATACCTTACAAGTGCAGACATTGGCTCTTATTGGAGCAATATTGACCTTGAGGCAGTTGGCGTAGAAGAAAGCGAGTTGCCGAAGTAAGCAGACCAATTCCAATTTGGTGAACTGAATACTGACCGATAGGGGCGAGGTTGAAATACACCTTACCCCTTTTCATTTGCCTATGGGCATTCATAGAAAATGAATAAAAAGGTCAGTTATACACACCAATACTTATCTCGGACAGAGAGTAAAAAAAAGAAAGGCTGCATGATTTTGTATGCAGCCTTTTTTTGTTTTGATTTGCGTGTATGCGTCAGAGCTGATAGCCCTTTTCCTGCAAAGCGTCGATCAGACTGCCCAACACCTCTGCGTTTGTGGCAGAAACGGAATGGAGCAGATAAATCGCACCGCCATGGGCTGCATCGGTGAGTGTATGCAGTGCCGATTGCGGATCCGGCTGCTGATCGGGATTCCAGTCCACATAGGCAAAGCTCCAGAACACCGTCTGATAGCCAAGCTCCTGTACGGATTGCAGGACAGCTTCGGAATATTCCCCGCAGGGAGGACGGAAATACTGCATTTCGTAGTCATATTCCTGCAGAACGAAGTCGTGCAGCTCCATGATTTCTGCTCTGAGTGCATCCTGAGAAAGAGCAGGTGCAGCAGCATGGCGCATTCCGTGATTGCCGATGGCATGACCTTCCCGGATCATCCGTCGAATCAGCTCGGGATTTCGTTTGGCATAATCACCGGTGACGAAAAACAGAGCCGTCACATGGTGTTCCTTCAGCGTATCCAGAATGGAAGCGGTATATCCGTTTTCATAGCCCTGATCAAAGGTCAAAAGGATCTGATTGCTGTCGTTGGAGAGTGCATAGGCACCCAGACCTTCATATTGTGCCTGGAATTCGGCGGCACCCAACGGACAATTCTGTGAATCCACCGCAGTACCTTGTCCGTAGCCCAAGGCATCGGCAGAGGGTGCAGGCAGCTGCATCAGCAAAGCACAGCACGCAATCAAAGAAAAGAAACATCGTTTCATGGCAAACGCTCCTTTGAATGGATTACGGTAATCTCACAAGGAGGCAGCGGTATTCACCGCTCTAAGAGCATTTGCAGAATTCCACGGAATATGTACACAAAGCCTGCGGAAAACATCGGCAGCAAAAGAGGGGCTTTGGAAATGGATTATGGCTTGGATTTTGCGCGTTCCTCTGCCAGTGCAGCGGGATAATGGGAAAGATATCCTATCAAAACAGCAGCCGAAGGAATCAGTGTCAGTGCAGCCATCATCAGCTTTCGCAGCAGCGAGAGCGCTGCAAATGGCTCGGTGCCGTTGAGAATCAGCCGATTGATCTGCAAAACAGGCGCATTGAGCAGCAAATACAGATTCAATACCAGCGTACTGTCGGCATAAGAAAGCAGAAGGAGATATTGTATCCACAGCGGCACCGCAGTCAGCAGACTCAGCAGCAGCGGCTGCGAGATTGGCGTAACAAATCCTTTTTGCCGATACAGGATGATCTGTTCCTTTGCGATCTGTTGTCCGCAGTTTCCCATGAGCAGACAGTGTGCAGCCACGCCGAAGAATAAGCTGAGATACTGCATCACGGCATGAGACAGAATGGCAAAGGAAAATGCAAGAATCAGACAAAGAATCTCAGACAGCAGCAGCCAGATCAGACAGCGGGCATATTGTTTCAGAAATCGGGACATAATTCCTCCGTGTATTTCAGATAAAAAGCGGTATACTAATCCTGCAGACAGCAATCGGGCATCTGCAGAGAGCGTATCCATGGGATACCGTGTAAAGGAAATCAAGGAGCGCAGCGGCCGCCAAGGCGGCGGAGGGGAGCAGTCGATGCAGGAGAATTTTGGTTTTGAGGCAGATGTGAAAATCTATATTCCACAGCGGAATCCTTTGGGCATGGCAGCAGAGGATCGGCAGCCCGAGCGGTTTGCCGAGGAGACAGAGGAGCAGCTATCCCTCTGGATGCCCTCTGCCCAAAAAAAGCTGCCCGACTGAACTGTTCGGTCGGATACCGCACTGTCGGCATCAACGCTTGTCCGACAGAAGCTACATCATCAGACTTCTATTCTATATCATACTCTGAATTGCAAAGAAAATCAATAGTTTTTTTGGATATCCGGTTTGGGTGCTCTGCGGCACGATCTGCCTGCGTCAAGAAAAAGCAGCAAAGTCCCGCAGATCAGTGTGGGACGCTTGACGAATTGCGGAAATTGGGATATAATAGAAAGGCATAGCAATGTGAGGAGGACTGTTCAAATATGACAATGATCTCTGTTTCGATTCTCAATGCCGATCTGGCACATCTGGCTGAGGTGGCAAAACTGGTAGAAGAATCCGGTGCCGATGCGCTGCATTATGATGTGATGGATGGCTGCTTTGTGGATAATATTTCCTTTGGCTTACCGGTGCTGCGTTCTCTGCGTTCCTGTACGGAATTGCCCTTGGATGTGCATCTGATGGTACAGGATCCCTTACGCTTCATCGGACGCTTTGCCGAGGCAGGTGCACAGATGCTTTCGTTCCATATCGAGAGCCAATCGGATGCTGCTGCCACCATTCGTGAGATCCATGCCCATGGTGTGCGTGCAGGCATTGCCGTATCTCCCGATACATCACTGGAACAGATCCTGCCTCTGCTTTCTCTGCTGGAAAAGGATGATTTTATATTGCTGATGACCGTACAGCCCGGTTGGGGCAAGCAATCGTTTTTATATGATGTGCTGCCGAAAATCAAAGCCCTGCGAGCGGTTCTGGATGCACGTGGACTGCCGCTGCATATTCAGGTGGATGGCGGTATTCAGGATGTGACCGCAGCACTGTGTCGGGAAGCCGGTGTGGATTATCTTGTTTCCGGCTCTTATCTGATGGGTGCGCCCTGTCCTGCCGAGGCGGTCAGAGGACTGCGCGGAGAAGGCTGATACAGAAGGCATACGGTATATGCTTAGCTGCGACCTTTGAGAATCCTTGCAACGGCATTGTGAGGATGCAGACAGATCCCATATTCATCGAGCTGTGCAAGCTGCAGCGGAGAATGGGGATATAATCTGCCATATTCCTGTAAAATATGCTTGCAGCAGGATTCGTTCTGTGTGTGGATCTGCAGCAGAAGAATCCATTGCTGTTGGAACTGATAGAGTCTGCTTGCGGGGATCTGCGGCAGACTGTGCTGCAAGACAGTGCAGCATTGCTGCAAGGGAATCCGATCCACAAAGGCGGCAGCGATGCGCTTTGTTTTGTGCGGCTTGTATCCTGCGGCTTTTTTGGGCATCGGCGGACTGTGATCCATGGCAGTCAGATAGAGGATCAGACCGCCATCGGAGGCAGACAGAAGCTCGGCGGTGACCTGCTGCTGCGTAAAGGGGATGCCGGTAAAGGCTTCTGCTCTGGTCAGAAGGAACGAAATCATATGCAGTACCGGTTCGGAATCGGATGGATATGTGCCCTGCGGCAGCAGCAGAGGCAATTCTTCCTGGGAAAGCTGAATTTTCACCGTGTATGCAGAAAGCTGCTCCATGGTCATCGGCTGAGTTCCTTTCTAATGAAATCGGTGGAGGTGATCCGTCGTGAACTATGAAAAACAGAATATGGTTTCGATCCTGGAGCGCAGTATGACGCTGCTTGCAGCGACTGCTGTGGCAGCGTTTCATTATGGCATCCGTGTGCTGCTGTTATGTGCCGCTGCAATGATCATATCCATGGTAACAGAGCTGTTTTGTCTGTATGTGCGAGGGATTCCCTTCCGTTTATGGCATCTGGAGGCGATGGTATCGGGGTTAACCTTAACGATGCTGATGCCGGCATCGGTACCGTACTCTGTGCTTATCATATCCTGTATTTTTATGATTATCATCGGGCGCCAGATATTGGGCGGCGCAGAGCATCCGATCTTTCCGGCAGCTGCGGTTGGCTATTGTTTTGCACAGCTTTCGCAGCGTTCTGCGGTTTTGACATATCCGATAGCGGATTGGCTGGGGCTGGAAAATGCTGTCAGTTTTCAAGAAACGGTTTCAGCATCGGCACAATGGAGTCAGGGTACCTTGCTCAAAGGGGATCTGCTGACATGGCTTGTGCATCAGGATGGACTGCCCATGGGGAGCAGCTCGCTGCTGCTTCTGCTGACGGCGGCGGGGATACTTTCGCTGCGTCGGGCAGTAAACGGCTCGGTGCTTGCGGGAATGCTTGTGGCGAGTCTTGGGATTGCAGGAGCATTTTCCGGAAACGTAAGCTTTGAACATGTGCTTGCAACCATGTGGATGAGTCATTCATTTTTGTTTGCCGGCATTTATCTTTACAGTGATCGTACCCTTGCGCCTTCGGGGATCTATGGTCTATTGTATGGCGTATTGGCGGCGATGCTTACGCTGCTGCTGAGCTTGCTTGCAGGTGTGGAGCAGGCAGCGGTCATTCTTGCGGTATTGCTGCAGCCATTGCAGCGTCTGCTGCGGGATATGGCACAAGGGGAAGCTGCTGCACGGGAAACGAAACGGAAGGAGGAAAGCGAAGATGTCAGAATCGAATATCCGGCAGCCCCGGCGGATCAGTGATTTCTTGCTTCGCCGTAATCCTGTATTGGTATCCGGATTGATCACAGCACCCGTGGCAGCCTGCACCGATACGCTGGAAAGAGCATTGCTGCTCTGTTTTTGTTTTGATGTGATCACAGCTATTACGGTAATGCTGTCGTGGTGGATTCCGCGCAGTCTGCCATATGCGCTGCGTATCTTATCGTATTCGCTGCTGGCAGCTTTGGTGTATCTTCCGACAGCAATGGGAGCAGTTTTTTTCTTTCCCGATTGTTCATTGGGGATGTATCTGCCGCTGCTGACAGTGAGCTTGCTGCTGACATCGAAAACCGAGGAGCTGTTTCCTCGGCGCAGACCGCTGTATACCATGGGCGTATTGCTGTGTTGTCTTTTGGGATTTGACGGTGTCGTGCTGCTGATGGGATGTCTGCGGGAGCTGCTTGCCTATGGCAGCATATATGGTGTTGTGATCAAGCAGGGGAATCTGTTCGGAGCAATGCCTGTGTTTTCAGAAATCGGCATGGGATTGATTCTGCTGGGCTGCGGTGCGGCATTGCTTCGCTGGATCGGCGGATATGGCAGAAGGGAGGGCGCATCGGATGCTGCTGCTTGAACTGCTGACATTTTTTTCGATCAATCTGGTGTTTGAGCACGGTCTGGGGATTTCTTCTCTGGGCTTGGTGGCGGAAAACCGCAAGCAGCTTTATGGGCTCAGCGGCTCGGTATTGCTGCTGTGCAGCTTGGGATCCCTGTCTGTTTACGGCATCCGGCAAGGGCTGAAGTTCGGAGCGGAAAGTCTTGCAGCGCCTTTGCTGTATTTATGTGCCGTTGCCATATGGTATCTGCTGCTGATAGGGATCTGTGTGTTATGCGGCGGATCCGTTTTGGGAATACAGCCCAAATATCTGCATCGTGCGGTATGCAGCTGTGCAGTACTTGGCTGCTGTTATCTGATGCCGCAGTCTCTGGACAGTGTGTGGGAAGCCTTATGGCATGGCATTCGATGCGGCGGCGGCTATGTCCTTGTTGCATGGGTACTGTCGGGTATGGGACCGCTGCTGTATGGCAAAACGATGCCCGCTGCAGTCAGAGGATGGCCGGCATTGTTGATCTATCTTGGAATCTTGTCCATGGCATTTGCCTGTATCTGATCAATAGAGCAATGGGAAAGGAGCAGATTTGTGCATCTGAAGAAAAAGGGTCGAAGAATTTTTACGTATCGGGTCAAGCACCGTCGGGTATTCAGCCGATATCATCCGCTGCGTTCGGCATTGGGCATGACATTGATGATTGCAGCCATGATCCTGCTGGGCATTGTGGGATACAGTGTGATCGGGCCGCTGGTCACACGAATGCAGCAGGAGGCGCAAACGCCGACGCAAACACCGGATCCCTATATCCCCGGCACCACTACCACTGCTGCAAGCGGGAACACCACATGGTCTCCGGAGCAAAGCGATGATACTACTACTACTACTACTACTACCACCGCAGCAGCCTTGCCCGATCCGGAGGAAGGCTATCGGGCATTGTATCTGGAGGAGGAAGCCATGGCATCCTTCGAAGCCTTATCCCGGGCGGTATCCGATGCCAAAGCGGCAGGGTATACCGCCGTTGTGCTGCCATTGAAGCAATCCGGCGGCAAGCTGTATTATGCCTCGGCGTTGGAGGAGGCACAGCAATGCGGTGCGGTGGTATCGGAGCAGACTGCTCAGCAGATTGCTGCCATGATCACCGAACAAGGTATGCATCCCATTGCCCGTATGGTGACCATAGCCGATTCCTGCTATCCGTTGATTTCCTTGGAAGCAGGCTATGTGATTGAGGAAACGGGACAGCGCTGGCTGGATAAGGCAGAGGCCGATGGCGGCAAGCCCTGGATGAATCCTTTTGCAGCGGTATCCAGAGACTATCTTTCTGCCATTGCCAAAGAGCTTGCGGATGCAGGCTTTGAGCAGGTGCTTTGTGCGCAAACAGCGTATCCGAAGTTTTATGCCTCGGATCTTACCTATATCGGTTCTTCGGTATCGGATCGCCAAAGCCGGATACAGGGTCTGACATCGGTGCTGAATGCATTGGGCGATGCAAGTGCAGCCTGTGTCTATGAATTTGATCTGTATGAGGCGCTCAATGATGAGGAGGAGGCTTTGGATCGGGAGCAGCTTACCATAGAGTCTGCTTGTGTGGTGATTCGATACCACTATTTTTCCACGCCTTTTTATGTGGACAACGACCGCTATGATCCTTCCAGACTTTCTTTGCAGGATAAAACACGGCTTTTGATGGAGATTTCCGAGGAGCTGACCGGTGATATGACCGTTTATCCCTGTATTCGCCGCAGTGACTTATCTGAAAACGAGCTGAATGAGGTGCTGGAAACGCTCCATGCACTGGGCTATGGGCAGGTGCTGATACAATAATGTAAATGAAGCCAAAAAAGGAACCATTTCTCAAATAATTTTGGTGTGGAATGAGAAAATCCGAAAAATGCAAAATAGGGCTTAAATTTTTGAATCAAATATGCTATAATGCTAGTATCAGAATGTTAGGGAGGTAACTTATGGAAAGACGACAGTATCGTAAGCTCATTGCCTTTGGGCTGTCCTGTTCGATCATGGCAGCCGGCATACCGCAGCTTCCGTCTCTGAACCAAGAGTTCACTGAGGCAGCGCAGTCGGTACAAGGGTTTATGGCACAGCTTGCGGCGATGCAGCAATCCAAAGAGCAATCGGAGCCTTTTGCACAGCTTCGATATGACAAAAAAGAGAAAACGCTGTATCGTGATGGCATCGAAGTAGGCAAGGAGTTTGCAGGATTTGCAATAAGCGAGAATCGCTTGGTGCTCCGTGTCGATGCTGCATCTGAGGGGAAAACACAGGAGCGTGTCCTGACACTGGAGGAGGCATCCAAGCAGATCGGCTGCGAGGTGCAGGAGGATGCCGATGGCATTACAGTGACCTCGCCCTTTGCCAATGGCAGATTGATTGTCAAATCCAAAGGCACGGTGGATCGGAAGAATGCCATTGATGTGGTTGAAAACTTCCGGGATCTTCATGTGCTGCAGTTTGCCACTGCGGCAGATGCTTATGCTGCCTATCTGGAATATCTGGAAGACGAGAATGTGATCTTTGCAGAGCCTTCCAGAACCGCACATATTGCCGAAAAGGCAGAGAATCCTGCGTCCTACAAAGAGGTCTATGAACAGATCATAAGCGGGGCACAGAATCAATCGACAGATCCTGCCGAAGCCAGCTGGGGCTATGAGGCAATCGGTGCCGGACAGTATAACGAATGGCTGACAGCGAACTATGAGACCTTGCCGGAAATCACCGTGGCTGTGATTGATACGGGTCTGAACTATGAACATACTTGGTTTGAGAACCGGATTGCGGATGGCGGCGCAATGCTGATGTCGGATTCATCCTATGACGGCAAGCCTGTGGATGATAATGGTCACGGAACCCATTGTGCCGGCATTATCTGTTCGGTGACAACGGAAAATGTCAAGATCATGCCCATTAAGGTGCTGGATTTTCTGGGCTATGGCGATATTCTGAACATTTACTGCGGTATGCTTTATGCCTTGGAGCAGAAGGCGGATGTCATCAGCATGAGCCTTGGCATCAACGGCGATTCTCCGCTGGTGAATGAGGCTGCGGATCTGATTGCAGCAGCCGATATTCCCTGTTGTGTGGCAGCGGGCAACGATTCGATGAATGCGGAGTTCTTTTCTCCTGCCCGTCATGAGGCTTCGATTACCGTTGCAGCAACCGATCAGGATCAGGAGCCTGCAGCTTTCACCAATTATGGTGATAAGATCGACTTTGCAGCACCCGGTGTGGAGATCAACAGTGCAGCCCATGAAAGTACGGATGGACTGGTAACGATGTCCGGTACCAGTATGGCAACGCCCTATGTAGCGGGCTGCTGTGCAATGCTGCTTTCTACGGATGCCAACATGACAACCGATACACTGTATGGATATCTGAAAGCCAATGCAACGGATTGCGGTGAAAGCGGTTGGGATACTACGTATGGCTGGGGTATTGTGCAGATGGCAGATTTCCGTTTCACGGATATTGTGTGTGCAAAGCCCATGGTGGATTATGGCGGCGGCGATTATGAGGAAGAAATCACGATAAGGCTTTTTACCCCGACAGAGAATGCCAAGATCTACTATACCATGGATGGCACAGTACCGGATCGGGAAACGGGCATTCTGTATCAGGAGCCGCTGTTGATTGCGCAATCCGTCTGCTTAAAGGCAGTTGCCTATTACGACGATTATGCAAGCACCGTCATAACAGAAAATTATGTTCTGTATAATGAAGATGTTGTGGATCCCTTTGTGGTTGACAGCAAAGGTACTCTGGTTGCCTATCGCGGTGTACTGACCGAGCTGAATCTGACCGAGATCAAGTTCAAAGTGCCGCTGACTGCCATTGGCGAGGGTGCCTTTGAAAATATGAAGGATCTGTACAGCGTGGAGCTGCCCACGACGGTGACCTCCATCGGCAAACGTGCATTTGCCAACTGCCGCAATCTGGAGTCTGTGACCTGCGAGGGCGTGACGGTTGTTGGAGAAGAAGCCTTCAAGGATGCATCCATGCTGATTCAACTGTTTACCGCACCGCTGACAGAGATCCATACCGGAAGCTTTGATGGCTGTTGCGCTCTAGAAAAGATGGAACTGGCAGATACGCTGACAGAAATCCCTGCCCGAGCATTTCGGGATTGCTATTCGCTGACAACCGTTTCGATTCCCAATGTCACGGTAGTCGGTGAAAGCGCATGGCAATTCTGCTCGATGCTGCAGCTGGAGGCGGTGGATTGGAATAGCATGACCGCCATCGGAGACCGTGCCTTCTCCAACTGCATTGAATTGAAAGATGATGTCACATTGCCTTTGGTTGAAACCCTTGGCGAATATGCCTTTGAATCCAGTGGCATTACGGGCATCACACTGCCCGAGCAACTGACCGTCATTCCGAAAGGTCTGCTGTTGGATTGTTCTATGTTAGAGCGTATTTCGGCACCCGGTGTGACGAAAATCGAAGACTATGGTCTTGCTGTGGGCAACGCTTTCACCGGCACTGTGCCGGACAGTGATCTGGATTATGCGAACATAACCGAGATCGGTGAAGGCGGCATGGTTGGCTTCTATTTTGAGAAGCCTGTGGAATTTTCCTCTCTGACCAACATGGGCGCTGGGGCATTTGGCATGACAGCCGGCGCAACGCTGTCTCTGCCGCTTGTAGAGACTGCCGAAAGCGAAAGCTTTGCGCTGGTGCTGACCAATGCACTGTATCTGGAATCGCTCAAGACCATGGAATCGGCTGCATTTATGGCTTGCGGCCCTGTGGTAGTGGGAGATCAGTGTACAGAAATCGCCGCTGATGCCATGGCGGCTTGTGATG
>JAFXJT010000073.1 GCA_017532085.1 Oscillospiraceae bacterium
AGAACGATCTTCTTTGCAATAGCGAAATCCGTACCGTCAATGGTGCCATCGGAGTTTGCATCGCCAAGGAGAAGCTCAAAACCGGCAGGACCGTCGATCACAGTGCCGGGCAGAGCGCCGATTGCCTCATCAATATAGAAGTCCATTGTGTTGTCGGCAGTCTCAACATAGATGTACATATTGCTTGCATCTGCGGGAATTTTGTAATTCTGATTGGCAAGCTGTACAAAGGAACCGTTCATTGCAGTGGCTTCTGCAATGGTATCATATTGGGTTTCGCCGGAAGCGTCCACATATTGAAGCTTCATATAGAAGAGCTGTGTGGGAGGACCATCGAAATACTGAGCACAAACGCTGAAGCTGTATTCGTTGCCGGGCTCAAAGGCTACGGGGCTGAGCTTACGCATAGTACCGTTCCATGCAGCCTCACGGTTTTGTACAAGCAAGGATTCGGAACCCATATAAGCGGTTTTGCCGCTTGTCTGGATGGCAGCAGAGCCTCTGCCGGACCAGCTGTCGGTATTGCCTTCAAAGGTGCTGTGGTAGTAATAGCCATTCTCATCGGGTTCAATCACAGTAGGAACATTCCATTCTGCACGGGAGTAATTGAACGAATCGATATCGGCATAACCGCCGGTAGTCTTGGTAGCATAGCTGTAAATCGCACTGCGGTAGCCGGTGAACAGCTTCAGATCATAGACCATACTGAGCTCTTCGCCGATCTTGGTCCAGCTGTTGCCGTCATAGGAATAGTAGAAGTTTGCTTTATCGACGTTATTGGAGCTGCTGCCGTCGGAATTCACATTACTGAAGTGGAAATCAACCTTCAGATAGACCGTATTGCCGGACATATTAGTCTGTGCGACAATTTTGTTGGAGCTGTCGGTAACGGCAGCATTGCCGGAATAGCCGCCATTATTTGCCATATAGATCTTCTTGGATCCATCATCGGCAACATAAACACCAACATTACCATATTTGAACTGGAATGCGGAAAGACCTGCATAGTCACCGACCTTCATGCCGGTGGTATCCAGCTTGATATAGCTGCTGCAGGAAGGACCTTCTGTACGCATGGTCAAAGTATTGCGGGCGTTCAGCAGGTTGGTAGCGATGGTCTTGTTGGTCAGTCGGAGATAACCCTCACGTGCAGTGACAGACCATGCGGAATGATCGGGATTGTGGTTCCACTGCCATTCCAAAGCCAGATCGTCGTTGGAGCTGTAATTGAAATCATCGCTCTTGGCAAGAGAAGCACCGGTGTAATCGGTATCAATGGTGAGTGTCAGAGGAGCCTTGCCGTTGACACCCATCATAGGCCAATCGTTCTGCCAGGTAACCGGCACCAGAACAGGGATTCTGCCCACAGAGCCGTGATCCTGGAACAGCATGCCGTACCATTGGCCATCGGGCGTATCAACGATACCGCCCTGAGCAACGCCGCTGCCGTAGGAGCCGAGACCGGAATTGAGGACAGTCTTTCCTTCGTAATTGCCCAGCAGATCTTTACTGCGGTAGCAGAGCTCGATACGACCGCTGCCGGAAGGCCATGCGATCAGGAAGATGTAATAATAGCCGTTGAGTTTATGAATGTGAGCACCCTCACCGCTCAGGCCGCTGAGACCGGTGGAGAACAGGGTTTTGGATGCGCCGCCGTTTTTGAAGCCGGTCATTTCAGCGTTCAGCTCTTTGATCTGGATGTTGCCGCCGCCGCCATAGACCAGATAATTTCTGCCGTCATCATCAAAAAGGATGGAAGCGTCGTGATACATACCGTTGATCTCGGAGCGAGTCCAGGTACCGTTTTCGATGTCGTTGGTTTTGTAGATGTAGGATTTACCGGAACCGTAGCTGCCGAAGAATACATAGTAAGTACCCTTGTTGTAGCGAAGGCTGGTAGCCCACTGACCATGTGCGTAGTCGTGTTTGCCATTGGTGAGATTCTGTACATCGCCATCTGCATATTTATCATATACATAGTTGCAGATTTCCCACGAAACCAGATCGTGTGATTTCATGATCGGTGCACCGGGGCTGAAGTACATTGTCGTGCTGACCATATAATAGGTATCGCCGACACGAATAACATCAACATCGGGTACATCGGCCCAGATCACCGGGTTGGCAATGACGTTCTGAGCAGCTTGTGCCTCAATGGTCGGCTCAAGCGGCATCAGATGCATGGAAGCAGTCAGCATCAAAGCAGATGCCACACATGCAATGGCTTTGCGAAACAAATTGAATTTTGGTTTCATATCCCTTTCCCTCATTTCGTATGTAGTACTGATATCCTGCATGCTTGGGGGCTGCGCATATCTCTGAAACTTACAAAAAGCCAAAGATACGCATCATACTATTTCTATTTTATCTGTTTTTTTGCTCTGTTTCAATTCACATAACGGCTGTCTTTTTAGCATTTTTTTCTAATGTCGCTGTTAGGATCTTTTTGCAGTGTTTTTTTGGTGCAGAAAGTATGGAATAGGTTGCACAAAATGTAGAAATGTGATATAATCACAAAAGATTGATTGATCTTTTGAGAGGAGCCGTTTTGAATGACCAAGCAGCATTGCAGATTATTTAAGCGCTGCGGTGGATGCCAGCTGCAGGAATCCTATCCGGAACAGTTGATTTGGAAGCAGAACCGAGTGCGGCGGTATTTATCGGAGTTCGGTGAGTGTGCATCGATTATTGGGATGGAGAATCCGTATTATTATCGAAATAAGGTGCAGCATGGGTTTTATACCAATCCATCTCGCCGGATCATATCCGGGATATTTCAATCGGGCAGCGGCAGAATTGTGCCATGTGAAAGCTGTCTGCTGGAGGATCAGCAGGCAGGTCGTATGATGACAACAATCAAAGAGCTGATGCAGACCTTTCGTATTTTTCCTTATAATCCCAAAACAGGCAATGGTCTGCTGCGGCATGTCATGATCCGAAAGGGCTATCATAGCGGTGAATATCTGGTTTGTCTGGTGACATCGAAAAGTATGCTTCCCTCCAAGCGGAATTTTGTAGCAGCATTACGAAAAGCACATCCATGCATTACAACGATTGTGCAGAATGTTTGTACCAATCCGATGCCTCTGACCATGGGGGAGCAGGAGAATGTGTTATACGGCAAAGGCTATATTGAGGATATGCTTTGCGGAAAGCGGTTTCGCATTTCGGCAGGATCTTTTTATCAAGTGAATCCGGTGCAAACCGAAATTCTATATAGCACTGCCATGAGATTTGCCGCCTTAACTGCAGAGGATCGTGTACTGGATTGCTATTGCGGAACGGGTACCATCGGCATTATTGCTTCGTCGCAGTGTAAAGAGGTGTTTGGCGTTGAATGCAATCCAAGTGCGGTTGCCGATGCCGAAAAGAATGCCCAAGCCAATTCCTGTAAAAATGTACGGTTTTTCCAAGAGGATTCCGGACGGTTTATGGAACAGATGGCGCAGGCGGGAGAGACCGCCGATGTGGTGTTTACCGATCCGCCACGGACGGGCAGCGATAAGCGATTTTTGGAGAGCCTTGCAAAGCTTGCGCCCAAACGGATTGTGTATATTTCCTGCGGCATTGAAACCCTTGCCAGAGATCTGCGTATTCTTGTGCAGCGTGGTTATCAGATCTCTGCGATCCAGCCTGTGGATATGTTTCCTCATACAAAGCATGTTGAGACGGTAATCCTTTTAAGTCGGAAAGATGTCCACGAGCGAATCAAGTTTGATGTGAATGTTGAGGACTTGATAAAATAGCTTGACACGATAAGCGTGTATTTGACATAGGAGGTTTACAGCATGAATATCAAATTTCTTGATAATACAAAAGAAATAAAAGAAGCATTTATCAATTGCTTTGTTATGTCTTGGGATGAGTTTCAAGTTAAGCAAAAAGATTGGATTGCTAAAATGGCAGAATCCAACTATCCAATAACCATAGATTGGTATGAGAAAGCCTATATGTGGGACAAAATGAATCCGGATTTCCCTAATGCATCTATGGAAGTTGCTTTAGCATTTTTGAAAGAACATAGCGGCCCTGTCTACTTTATGACAGAGAAGGGCGAGGATACTTATTACCAAGGCAAAAAGCTCGTCGATTTCATTGCCGAAGCCGACGCACATACCTTGGCTGCAAGAATTGAACAAGAGTGGTATGACTCTTACAGATTAGCAGAGCAGAATATGTATGATGCGGATGCGTTCCTTCCTGAGGACTTGTATGTTTTTGACGCATCGATGAAATGGTGTGTCGTGTTCACTCACGAAACCACTGATTGGGAATCCGAAATTGATAATCCGATGAAAGCAGCGCAAACCAGATATTGTATTATCTGTAAAGTTTGAACGACA
>JAFXJT010000074.1 GCA_017532085.1 Oscillospiraceae bacterium
GGCACCCCCCTGCGCGACGTTATCTACAAGATCGGCGGCGGCATCCCCAACGGCAAGGCCTTCAAGGCTGTTCAGACCGGTGGTCCTTCCGGCGGCTGCATTCCCGTTGAGCATCTGGATATCCCGATCGATTACGACAACCTGATCAGCATTGGTTCCATGATGGGTTCCGGCGGTCTGATCGTTATGGATGAAGATAACTGTATGGTTGATATCGCAAAGTTCTTCCTCGAGTTCACTGTGGATGAGTCTTGCGGTAAGTGTTCTCCCTGCCGTATCGGTACCAAGAGAATGTATGAGATCCTTGACAAGATTACCAAGGGTCAGGGCACTCTGGAGGATATCGACAAGCTGGAAGAGCTGTGCAACCACATCAAAGCAAACTCTCTGTGTGGTCTGGGCCAGACTGCTCCGAACCCTGTGCTTTCCACTCTGCGTTATTTCCGTGATGAATATATCGCACACGTTGTTGAGAAGCGCTGTCCCGCAGGCGTTTGCAAAGATTTGCTCAAGTATGAGATCATCAAGGACAAGTGCATCGGCTGCGGTATGTGTGCAAAGCAGTGTCCTGCATCTGCGATTTCCAAGACCGACTATGTTGCTCCCGGCAAGAAGCTGCCCGCAATGGCAATTGATGCCAATGTTTGCGTGAAGTGCGGTGCCTGCGTGGAGAAGTGTAAGTTCGGTGCAATTGTCAAAAAGTAAGGAGGCTTCTCAGCATGAGTGAAATGCTTAATGTAAAAATCAATGGTCAGGCAATCCAGGTGCCGAAGGGCGCAACGATTCTGGAAGCCGCTCATCAGGCAAATGTGACCATTCCTACCCTGTGCTTTCTCAAGGAGATCAACGAGATCGGTGCTTGCCGTATGTGTATCGTTGAGGCAAATGAGGGCAGAGGTTTCCGCTGCGTAGCAGCCTGTGTATATCCCTGCACCGAGGGCATGGAGATTCTGACCAATAGCCCGAAGGTTGTAGATTCCCGCAAGAAGACCCTGGAGCTGATCCTTTCCAATCACGATCGTAAATGTCTGTCCTGCGTGCGCAGCAATAACTGCGAGCTGCAGAAGATGGCAAAGGATCTGGGCATCGAGGATGACGGTTATTATGATGGCGAGACAGTACAGTATACAATTGATGATTCTGCTCCCCATATGTACCGTGATAATAATAAGTGCGTGCTCTGCCGCCGCTGCGTAGCAGTTTGTGAGAAGACACAGGGCATTGGCGTAATCGGTGCGAACGAGCGTGGTTTCCACACTCACATCGGTTCTGCATTTGAGAAGGGTCTGGGCGAGACATCTTGTGTCAGCTGCGGTCAGTGTATTGCAGTATGTCCTACCGGTGCGCTTTCTGAGCGCGATTTCACCAAGGAAGTCTTTGCAGCCATTGCAGATCCTACCAAGAAGGTAATCGTGAATACAGCTCCTTCTGTACGTGCAGGTCTGGGTGAGGCATTCGGTCTGCCGATCGGCACCAATGTTGAGGGCAAGATGGTTGCTGCACTGCGTCGTTTGGGCTTTGATTTCGTATTCGATACCAACTTCGCTGCCGATCTTACGATTCTGGAAGAAGGCACTGAGCTGATCGAGCGTGTTACCAACAAGGGCGTGCTTCCCATGATCACTTCCTGCTCTCCCGGTTGGGTTAAGTTCTGTGAGCATTACTATCCCGATCTGATCCCGCATCTTTCTTCCTGCAAGAGCCCGCAGCAGATGTTCGGTGCTGTTACCAAGACCTACTTCGCTGAGAAGATGGGTTGGGATCCTAAGGATATCGTTTGTGTCAGCATTATGCCTTGTACCGCAAAGAAGTTCGAGATGGGTCGTGAAGATCAGAATGCTTCCGGCTATCCGGATATTGACTATGCACTTACAACACGTGAGCTGGGTCGTATGATCGAGCGTGCAGGCCTGAACTTCAACAGCCTGCCCGATGAGGAGTTTGATAATCCGTTGGGTATTTTCTCCGGCGCAGGTCTGATCTTCGGTGCAACCGGCGGCGTTATGGAGGCAGCACTCCGTTATGCTGTAGAGGCAATTACCGGCGATAAGCTGGGTGCCGAGTCCATTGACTTCAAGGAAGTTCGTGGTACTGAGGGCATTAAGGAAGCCTCCTATAAGGTTGGCGATCTGGATGTCAAGATTGCAGTTGTCAGCGGTCTGGCAAATGCTCGTATTATCATGGATAAGATCCGTAAGGGTGAGGCAGATTACACCTTCATTGAGATCATGGCTTGTCCCGGCGGCTGTGTCAATGGCGGCGGTCAGCCGATCCAGCCCGGTTCTGTTCGTAATTTCACTGACATTCGCGCTATGCGTGCAAAGGCATTGTATGATCAAGATGCAGCAATGACTCTGCGTAAGTCTCAGGATAACCCTGCTGTTCAGGAACTCTACAAAGAGTATCTGGAGAAGCCGGGCAGCCATAAGGCACATGAGATTCTGCATACCACTTATGTTCCTCGCAAGATCAATTTCTGATTGTCTGATACAACACAAACCCTGTCGTAATCATA
This sequence comes from Oscillospiraceae bacterium, assembly GCA_017532085.1. Lineage (GTDB taxonomy): Bacteria > Bacillota > Clostridia > Oscillospirales > Ruminococcaceae > Firm-04. The sequence goes on from JAFXJT010000074.1 coordinate 2,516, forward strand.
CGGCAGGGTTTTGTTCTTGATATGGAATGGAGCATCCGAGTTTTTCATTCGGATGCAGTGTCCAAAACTGTCGAATCCGCATAGAATAAAGCAGTTCCCTGTATGTCATACAGCGAACTGCTTTTTTCATAGTTACAAGAGAAAGGAGGTCTTGGTTTTGCAAACCACGATCCGATTTGCATCGGAAACACATGCAGAAAAAGCGAAGCGTGTTTTGGATCGCAATCATATTGCCTTTCAAAGCAAAAAGATCACCACATCCGATGGCTGTATGATTATTTTACGGATTGCAGCACCGGCAGATACAGTCACCATGCTGTTGCATCATCATGGAATTCCCCATCAGAGGGGCTGACCGTCGGCAGGCGATGGCTTTTCCATTTGGAAGGAGTATTGTTGTCATGAAAAGTTCTTCTCCGATTTATTTTGATAACGCTGCAACGAGCTGGCCAAAGCCTTTCGGAGTTTTGTCGGCGGTGCAGAATGCGCTGCAGCGACAGGGCGGCAATCCGGGCAGAGGCGGTCATCTGCTATCGGAGCGTGCCGGAAATCTGGTGTATCAAACACGGGAGCTGATAGCGGATTTTTTTGGTACAGAGCCGGAATATGTTGTGTTTACGCAGAACTGTACCCATGCCTTGAATCTTGCATTGTATGGTGTGCTGCACAAGGATGATCATGTCATTATCAGCGATATGGAACACAATTCCGTAGCACGTCCTCTTGCTGCAATGGCTGCAAGAGGCTTTTGCACGTATAGCGTTGCAGCCACAGATGCCAATGACGCACTGACCTTAGAGCGATTTCGACAATGCATTACTCCCAAAACGCGTGCTATTGTATGTACACTGGTTAGTAATGTAACCGGTCAGATTTTGCCTTATCGAGAGATTGCAGCGCTTTGTCGTCAATATGGTCTGTTGTTTATCGCAGATGGTGCACAGGCTTGCGGTATTCTTCCGGTCACGCTGCGGGATGGTATCAATATATTATGTACCGCAGGACACAAAGGATTATATGGCATAATGGGCACAGGCTTATTGGTCACCGATGGTTCTGTTGCGATAAAACCGTTGATGCAAGGAGGGACGGGATCGCTATCGGCAAATTTGGTGCAGCCGGATTTTCTGCCCGATGCCTTGGAAGCAGGAACAGTCAATGTACCCGGAATTGCAGCGCTGCAAGCAGGAATCAAGTGGATCAGACAATATGGATTGCCGCAGCTTCATCAGAAGGAGGAGGCGCTTTGTCAGCGGTTCCTGCATGGGCTTCAAAAGCTGCCGCATGCTGTGATTGATCGCAGAGCCGGTGGTGTTTATGCACCGGTGGTATCCTTTGCCATGAAGGAGGAATCCGCTGCGGATACTGCAGCAAGGCTTCATGATAAGGGATTCTGTCTGCGAGCAGGATTGCATTGTGCACCGCTTGCACATAAGGCGTTAGGCACTATGGATGGTACGGTACGTTTTGCTCCATCAGTGTTCAATACCGCTGCACAGGTAGATGCTCTGCTGCATGCCTTGCGACAGCAATAACAAACAGCGCATACGAAAAGCGTACAAAGCAGCTTTCGTATGCGCTCTGTCAATGAAATCCTATTGATACAGCGGAACAGATACTGCACGCTGCAAGGATAACGAATAGAGATAGCATTCTGCAACAGGTTGTCCGGTCAGCAGGCGCAGAGCCTCTGCATAGAGCTGTAATTGCTCGGTATATCGTTCCAGCAGATCCGTATCACTGACATTGCGATCGGTTTTATAATCCACCAGTACGATGCCATTGTCTTCCTCAAATACCAGATCCATGATACCGATCAGCAGACCGTCCGTGCCGGCATACTGTGCGCCGATGGGTGCAAGTACACCTTGCAAATGGAGATCAGCAAGACGGACAGTAAATTTCTTTTCCCGCTCCACAGATTTGGCAGCTGCAATGCGTGCATAAAGAGGTGAGCTGAAAAATGCAGCAAGATTGGAGGCGGCAACTGCTTTTGCTTGCCGCTGCGTGATTCTGCCCAAAGCGGTCAGCCGTTCAATTTCGGCAGAAAGATCTTGGGCTGCCGCAGCAAAATCGGCATATTCCAAAAAGGTATGCAAAGCAGTACCACGTTCGGCACCGGTTAAGCCACGCTGGTTCCGCATGAATAACGGACGACGCAGCGGTGCAGAGAAATCCTCCGGCTTTGCAAGCTCGGAAACACCATATTTTGCGGTCAGGTTTGCCAATGCACTGTCATAATGCCATGCACATTGCGTCGAAATCGTTTCCAATAAAGAGGGATCTGCGATGGGTTCCATATCCGCTGCGCTGTCGTCCTGAGCGATATTCTCTGCGATGGAAAGTTCGTCAGCAGTAAGAATACGAACAGACAGCAGCGGCTGGTTAGGATCGGAGGGAAGCGATACGTTCAGAATCCGTCGCAGCTTTTCACAGGAAGGATTGCGTATCAGTGCCATCAGCAGCCAATCTCGCATAGAATTTGCCGAACGGCTGAGCGCATCGGTCTGACCGCCGAAGGCAAGCTGAATTGCAGCATAGGCCGAGGCACGTTCCGCAGCTTTTTTGGTATAAGACAGCGGCAGAATCAAATATTCACGTGCACGGGTCAAAGCCACATAAAGAAGGCGCATCTCTTCGCTGATGGATTCTTTTCGATTGATGGCGGCGATGGTTTCATAGGGCAATGTTGTATCACAGGTATAGTGTTCCGGATCATGGAGACGGAATCCAAAGCCGGCTGCGGTATGGAATTGAAAATCCGCTTCTCTGTCTTTGGAAGAAAAGAGTCGTTCCGAATGGGCGAGAATGACAAAGGGTGCCTCCAGGCCTTTGGATTTGTGGATTGTCTTGATGGAAACCACATCATTGGTGCCGGCGAGCACTCCGCCGCTTTCCAGATCGCTGCCACGTGCAAGAATGCCATCCAGATAGCGCAGAAAAGCCGATAAACCGCCGCCTCGATTGCTTTCAAACTGTCTTGCATGCGAAAGCAGAGCACGCAGATTCGCTTTTTTCTGATCGGATCCGCCGGAGAGCTGCATCATACCAAGGAAATCGGTTTGGTGATACACACGGCGAATGAGCTGTTCCGGTGTTTCCATCGCCGCAAATAAGCGCATAGATTCCAGGAATTGCAGGAACTCTTCGCATTGCTTTGTAAGAGCTGCATCATATGCTTGCGATTCTGCAGTGATGCTGCGCATTGCCTGGAACAGACTGCCTTTGCGATCTGCCAGACGAATTGCCACCAGATCATTCAAGGAAAAACCGATCATCGGAGATAGCATTGCCGAAGCCATGGAAACATCCAGCAGAGGATTGTCCACAGCACGCAGAATCTCAAGCAGAAGCGTGATTTCCGGTGATTCCAGATAGCCTTCTGTTTCCACAGCGCCCACAGGAATTTGCTGCTGCTGCAATGCTGCGGCATAACGAGGCATCTGTGTGGCGGTACGCAGAAGAATGAGAAAATCGCCGGGACGACAGGGACGCAAAGAACCATCACGATCCTTCACCGGAGTTCCCTGCTGCAAATGCCATGCGATACGAGCAGCAACGGCCTCCGGCTCGTGTGCATTGCGATTTACCTCCTCCAGCATCAGCAGCTCAACAGGACGTGGCTGTTCGGGATAATCCGCACCCAGAACCAGAGCTTCTTCCTTTCCGTAATCTATTTCACCGATGGAACGGCTCATCATTGTATGGAAAATATGATTCACGCAGTCTACAACAGTTGACGCACTGCGGAAATTCCTGTTCAGATGTATGCAGCTGTTTTGATCCAGTTGCGGTGTCTGATAGGGAATCGATTCCGACATAGCACGCATAAAGTTTTCCGGATTGGCAGAACGGAATCGATAGATGCATTGCTTGCTGTCACCCACAACAAATAAATTTTCGCCATAGTGTTCTGCGCTGCCTCCACGGGAAAGCATACGGAAAATAAGATCTTGTTGATTGTCTGCATCCTGGAATTCATCAATCATGATGAGATCGTATTGCTGTGAAAGCTGTTCGGCAAGGGGTGTTTTCTGTATGGTGCCATCTGCATTCCGTGTTGCCAGCAGACGAAGTGCCAGACGCATGGCATCAGAAAAACCAATGGCATTACGTGCAAGCTTTGCCTCCATCAAAAGGGAATCAAATCGAAGCAGCAAACGATACAGTGCGGCCAACAAACTGCCGTGTCGAGGCAGATCGGCTTCGGCATAACGCAGAGGCAGCACCCAAAGAGACAACGCCTTCAGTTTTTCTTTCGCCAATGTACGCAGAGCAATGGCTGCTGCACGAGCATCGGCAGGTTCGGCATATTGTTTTCCCGGCCCCGGAATTGTGCCATACACTACCGAACCGAGATGATCGGCAACTGTGTTCAGCTCCTTTCGGCGGATGGCTGCCAGCGCTTTTTCGGCAAAGAAATCTTCATCGGAAATCACTGCGATCATTTTTGGCTGTCCGACCAGATTTGCGTGTTCCAATGCTTTCTGATACAGCATATGAATTTCAGTCAGAGCTTGCTCCAGCAATGACAGTGCTGTTGACAGCAGATCACCGCTGTTTGCCTTATCGGCAGCCTGCAATAGCAATTCTGTGCCGAAGGGGACAGATTCCGTGCAGCGATATAAGGGCAGCAGCAGAGCCTCAAGACCGGAATCATCCTGATCACAGAAAGCATCCAGCAGCAGGCGACGATCGGATTGCGCTTCGGAGATGCCGTGCACTGCATCGGAATGCAGCTGTTCCAATACCGCATCGGCAATTTCACTGCGGAGGTGTTTTTCTTCGGTATCTTCCATGATTCGGAATCCGGCAGCAATCTGCAGCTGCGCAAATTGCTCTCGGATCAAATCGAAGCAGAAGCTATGGATGGTAGATATTTTTGCACTTTGCAGCATTGTCTGCTGACGGCGCAGCCAGACATCCTCCGGTGATTGTTCCAGCTTTTGCGACAGCGCCCGATCCAATCGTTGAGAGACCTCTGCTGCCGCATCGTTTGTGAAGGTTACTACCACCACACGTTCTGCCGGTGTAGGATGCTCGTGATCAGACAGCATACGAATCAACCGTTCTACCAGCACAGAGGTTTTTCCGCTGCCTGCTGCCGCACTGACCACCACAGAAGCGCCTCTGGCAAGGATTGCTGCTTCCTGTTCGGCAGTCCATCTGCTCATGATACATCCTCCTTTTTTTCATCGGATTGTGTTTCGTTCATAATGGCCTGCATCGCACTGATTGCTTCTTTTTCGGACATGGGTAATCTAGGTGCAATGGTATGGGTAACACCTGCACCGCAGATGCCGCTGTAAGGGCAATAGGCACAGGCATTGGCATAAAAGCTGCCTTGGCTTTTGCGTTCCATGGGAGAGGGAATCACATCACCTGCTGCATATTGCTCAGCGCAGGTTGTCACCATCCCTTCCACGTATTTCCGCAGACGGGAAAGCTGCTGCTGTGTAAAGACTTGAGAATCTTTGGTGAGGATCGGATCTCCGCTGCCGCTGTCCTCTTTGGCAAGCGCCGCAGGAATATAGACGCCGGCAACATTCTGCTCCATGGCGGTAAGGACTCCGCGATCACAGAGCACTGTGCCGTTCATTCGAAAATGACTGTTGAAGTAGTCGGCTACAGACTGCAGATTTTCTCGGCTGCGTACAATGCCCGGAGCACCCGATGGCACATACAATACACCAGCAGGCAGCACATCCTGATATTGCGGAGCGCCATCCAGCAAAGCAAATAAATACAGCAGCATTTGCAGATTCAGACCATAATACAAATCGCCCAGATGATATTCCTTGACACCGGTTTTATAGTCGATCACACGAAGGTATCGGATACCGTTTCGCTGACAGAGATCAACACGATCAATTTTACCGTTGAGATACACTGTCATACCGTTTGATAATGTGAGTGTAAAGGGCGCAGTACCTTGGGTGCCGCCTACGGTACCGATTATCATTTCACAAGCATCCGGTACAAAATCCGATTGCGCCATATCTGCCTGAGTGTGCAGCAGCAGAGCCGGAATTCGTGCTACCATACTGCGATAGTTTTCCAGAAAACGCTGACTGCGATTTTGCATACCGCCCAGCTCCTGCTGCAAAAAGGCATCGCCGCAGAGTTCAGCATGATGTCGCAGTTCTGCCTCTGTCAAGGCAAGGAAGCGCTCTCGTTGAGGATATTCCAAAAACAGACGTTCCATGCAGTAATGCACCAGATTACCGATGGACAATGCGTTCAGATTTTGTTTGCGCCGGACATACAGACGCAGACCGTTGGCGCAGAAGCCCATAAAGGGACATTTTATGGTGTTTTCGATCTGTGTGGCAGAAAGGCGCATTTCTTTGCCGATGAGTTTGTGCATCAGATCGGGATTTGTGACACGCAGCCGAGCAGGATCGGCAGTGCGTCGGAGACGTTCCAGCCGTTGTGCATCCTCAGGCTGCTGCGCAAGCATAGTACGGACAGCAGCGATCTCCGATTCCTCCAGCATATAATCCTGCACAAAGCTATAATAGGCAGCTGCTTTGGTGGAAACATAAAATGCAGCTCCCATACGATCGGCATATTGCTTTTTGCGCTTTGGCAGCAGACGATTCAGTTGTTCCAGAACAACTGCCGGCAATGTGCGGCTGCCATTTTCTTCAGCCAGCGGATAGGATAAATACAGATGATGCGAAGCTGCAGATAGTGTTTTATATACAATCAGACGTTCATCGGCACAAAGGTCTCGTACAGAACGAGCTAAGGTCACGCCATGCTGCTCCAGCATATTGCGTTCCTGTTCGGTGAACAAGCCGCCGGGTTGGATTTTGGCAGGAAACTCTCCTTCGATGATGCCGAGTACAAAAACAATCTTGGGATCATCATAGCGGGCAGCGGCAGTGGATTGTACCGTTACGGCATCCAATGTCTGGGGCGGTACGGCGATCTGGTTTTGCCGAAGAACCACAGTGAGCAGATCAGACAACTGCAGGAAGGAAATCGGCGCTTCGCCCAGAGTCTCATGCATGGCATCCAGCAGCTCGGTAAAACGATTCCACAAACGGCGCAGAGCACGTCCGCCGATGGTATCGCCCTGCTGATTCATATGTGCCGCAAGACCTCCCACACGGGCAGGGATACCGGCGTCTTCCATGCACTGATATAAAGCCTCACAGAGCACGGCTCCCGATGCATCTTTGCCTTTTCTTCGGAGCTGCAATATCGGCTCCATCACTATGTTGCGCAGTGCTTCCAACTGGCCTTCAGGGTCAGTTTCGGGAGCAAAGTTGCGTTCCCACTGTTCACCTTCGATATCCCATGTATAGGCGTAATTCTCCAGCATAGCAGCCTGTGCCGGATGCAGCGGTGATAGCTGCGTTTTCAGATACAGGAGGATACTATCGGTATCAGTCCGATGTGCAAGCTGCAGCAATGCCAAAGGAAGCTTCATGACCGCTGTATGCAGCACGCTGCGGCGCAGATCCATAAAATAGGGGATCTCATATCGTGCAAAGGCAGCCTCCAGCAAAGCGCCGTAACGCTCCAGATTATGGGTTACAACCATGATATCCCGGCATTTCACTTTCCCTTGCAGCAAAAGTTGACGAATCTGTGCTGCGGTATATTCAGCTTCCAGAGTCACATCTCTGGCTTCGGTAACGGTGACAGCGGCATCGTTTTCATAGGCGGGAAGCTGTGTTGTAAACAGATATTGGCTTAGATGAGAAAGTGATGGTGCAGCAAAACGATGGGGCCGGGACATCGGATGCAGTTTGCAGGGGATATGCAGCTGCTCAGCCATTCTGCGCAGCTTACGGCAGGTCTGATTGACTGCATCAAATCGAGAATAATCCGGTGCATCGGGATTATCGGTGCGCAGAGCGATCCAGACTTCCGCTGCATCCTGCAGCATGATCTCCAGCATGGCATACTGATCGCCGGTAAAGGATTCAAATTCATCCAGATAGAGGCAGGTTCCTTTGAGATAGCCGCTGCCGTTGGCAACCGCAGCAGCCATAGCAAGATCGCACATACTGTCTCGCAAGCTGCGTTGTTCCAATGCATTCAGATATTCCATATAGATTCTTGCGATATCCAGTGTTTTTTCAGAGAGCACGCCGTCTGCATGCATAGCAGCCTCTGCCAGAAGTGCAGGGTTACTGCCCGATTGCATCAACTCAGCGAGCTGTTTTTGCATTTCCAGCAGAAAGCCGGGGCGTTCGGCTTGTCCGCCGTAAAAGCGCAGTGCATTTTCTTTCTGCAGATGGCTGAGAATCTGATGCAGCACTACGGTTTTTGCAACCTCATCGGCAGGATCTCTGGGCGCTTCGGCAACGGATGAGAGAAGCTCTGTTGTCAGACTGCGAAAGCTTCCCGTGCTGCAGCGATTGAATCCAGCGGCGCCCAGAACGGCATAGAGCTTTTTATCATAGGTAAAGGCAAATTGCTCCGGTACAAGTGTGCGTATCGGTTGTCCCTGTTCCATTGCTTTCTGAAGCTGCTGCAATAAATAGGCTGATTTTCCGCATCCTGCGCCGCCGATAACCAGATGGAGCATAAGAATATGTCCTCCTTATTTGTTCTGTTCCGGTCAGAAGATGGCAAACGATCTCTGCGTAGTGCTTGGAAGCATGGAATATGGCAGAGATCTTTGAAGAGATCATCCATCAAAAGCGCTATCTTCTGTTTGCTATATTATATCACAATAGGCGGTCTAAGGCAAGCTGCATTGCACTGATGCGGAAAATTCGGTTCATTCGCTATGGCAGAAGCATTCTGAAAGCACCAGAAACAGCAGCATCAGCCATAGGGAAAGACTTTGCTGCGGCAGCCGGATCATGACAGCAGCCATTGCTGTTGTAAAAACAAGAATCCCGCTATACCACAACGGCTTCAGCCAGGATCGATGCATCGGCATCAGCAGATCTTCCAGCAAAGCATACAGCAAGGTGCCGCCGTCTGCGGCACGATACGGCAAAAGATTGAACAGTCCCAAGGAAAGATGGAAGGTCATGGCTTGCGGCATTCCGGCAAAACAGCAAAAAAGTGCCGTCAATAGATTGGCTGCTGTGCCCGACAATAGAATCACTGCCTGTTTTTGCATGGGATATAAGGCGGCACGTTCTGCAGAGAGTCTCCATCCGACTGCGGAGATCCGTAAAAAAGCAGGACGGCAGCCAATCCATGCCAAGGTCAGAAAATGTGCGGTTTCGTGGATCAGACAAGCACTCAGCAAAAGGAGAAGCTCAGAACGGGGCAGCAGCAAAAGCAGCAGAGCAGCAAAAGCCGGTGCGGTAAAATCAATGCCAATGCGCAGCCCGAATAGTGTTATGCAAACCATAAAGAAAGCCTCTGCCACAGAAGCCGACCCGCTGCCGAAAGCAGGGGACTGTTTTCGTAGCAATCGGATAGGATCGCAAGCAGCTCACCGCAATACCGTGGAGCCGCAAGATTGAGTGTGCAGATCAGCAAACAGAATAATACGACTGCCAGCCCCTGTGCAGCAAAAACATCCTGCATCGGCGGCGGACGATGAAACGCTTCAGACATGACAATACACCTCGTTTTGTTGCATTGTATGATCGCAGATTCCCACCGTATGCGGGATTTTATAAAAAATACCGCCGCCATAGGCTGTATGGCAGCGGTATATCATATCTTGTTTATGGGATCGCCGTAGTACCGGTTGATTGGGTAACCGGCCGCACCACAGCAGGGTCGCCCTCTTTGGAATAATCATAGAAGCTGAGATTCAGATCCACAGCGCCTTCAATGCCGTTGACGGTACCGGTGCAGCTGTATTGCCACATATCATAATCATAAAGATATGTGGGACCATCACCGTATTCGGCCAGCCAGAAGGGATAATCCTGTAATCTGGGAAGATCCAGCTTGAACAGGGAAGTGCGCTTGTTTTGATAAATCATAGGCTGATAGCCAAATGCTTCGATGTTTTGACAAAATGCAAGACAGCAGTCGGTGAGCACATCCACGGGTACATGATCGGTACGTGCACCTTCTTCATCGTGATAGATGATTTCCCAGTCATAGGCCACAGGGAAATCCAAGGTCAGACCTTTGAGCTGTTTGGCGGTAAAGACAGCCTCTTCAATGGCTTCCTCAATGGAAATGGCTTGCGAGAAGAAATAAGCACCGACCAGTAAGCCTGCCTCTTTTGCAGCGCGATAGTTTTGTTGAAAGGCTTGATCGGCACGGATTTCGCCGCCGCCATAGGTGCGATAACCCACACGCAGCATAACAAACTCAATGCCGTCTGCTTTCACGGCATTCCAGTCGTTGACCTTATTATAAACAGAGATGTCAATGCCCGCCATGGCATTCATGCTTCCATAGGTATCATAGGAGACCATGCGGCCATCCTTTTCTTTTAGCAGTTCCAGCGGATGGGTAGAGAGCGGAACATCCTCCAGTACAGGGATCCAAATTTCACCGTATACGTCATCGGAAAGCAAAATCTTTTGTCCTGCGCGATCATAAAAGCGGTCTACGACCACAGTGTTGTAGGTTACAGCAGTGGTGACAGAAGGGTTTGTGTCCGGATTTGGCTGCATAGCATCTAAGACATTGCTTTTTTGCCGTTCTTCATGCAGAGCGATTCCCAAGCCGCCGGCAATGGCGGCAAAAATCAGAGCGGGCAATGCAGCGCAGATGATTTTGAATGCGGTTTTTCGATTCATAAAACTCCTTTTTGTATACGGCTTGCGGACAGGGGAAAATATCGCTGCTTTCTACGAAGATTGCGCAGAAAGACAGCAATTGTATTATAGCATAATATTGACGAAAAAGCAAGCATTTTGTAATGATGCAGCAACGTATTCTCCTGTGGTTTTTCTTGGAAGATAGCCTCTTGCATTTTTTTCCTTGTTATGGTATAATAACTCTGACCGACAAATTGACTCTGCATCTGCTTGCGGATGAGAAAGGAACAATACGAATGCCTAAGAAAACGCCGGAATACGGCAATGACAGTATTACTTTGCTCAAAGGCCCCGATAAGGTACGAAAGCGTCCTGCCGTCATTTTCGGCTCTGACAGCTTGGATGGCTGTGCACATTCCATTTTTGAGGTCATTTCCAACTCCATTGACGAAGCACGTGCCGGATTCGGTGAAAAGATCGTTGTGACACGTTATGCAGATGGTTCCATTGAAGTGGAGGATATGGGCAGAGGATGTCCTGTTGATTGGAACAGTGCTGAGGAGCGATATAACTGGGAATTGGTATATTGTGAGATGTATGCCGGCGGTAAATATGATTCCGGATCGGATACTTATGCATATTCGTTGGGCTTGAATGGTCTGGGTCTGTGTGCGACGCAGTTCGCATCGGAGTATATGGATGTGGATATCGTCCGGGACGGTTATCATTATTCCCTGCATTTTGAACGTGGAGAGAATATCGGCGGTTTGAAAAAAGAACCCGTTACACGCAGACATACCGGTACCCGGACTCGTTGGAAGCCTGATCTTGAGGTGTTTACAGATATTCTTGTGCCGGATGCATGGTTTCATGATGTGCTGAAGCGGCAGGCAGTGGTCAATCCCAATCTGCTGCTGGTATATCGCAGTGAAACGGAAAAAGGGAAATTCCAAACTACGGAATATCGATATGAAAACGGCATTGCCGATTATGCCAATGAGATCATTGCGGATCAAGGCTTGACGCCGGTACAGTTCTGGCAGACCGAGCGCCGTGGCCGTGATCGTGAGGACAAGCCTGAATATAAGGTCAAGCTTTCGGTGGCATTTGCCTTTTCCAATACGGTACAGCGCTTGGAATATTACCATAACTCCAGTTATTTGGAGCATGGCGGCTCACCCGATGATGCGGTTAAGCGCGCCTTTGTAGCACAAATCGATGCGTTTTTACGCAACAATAATCGTTATACCAAAAACGAGAGCAAGATTACCTTTGCCGATGTACAGGATTGTCTTGTGTTGGTATCGTCTTCTTTTTCTACGGAGGCTTCCTATGAAAACCAGACCAAAAAGGCAATCACCAATCGTTTTATCTATGAAGCCATGGTAGATTTTCTCAAGCATCAGCTTGAGGTTTATTTTACCGAAAATCCCGATGATGCAGCCAGAATTGCAGGACAGGTTTTGGTGAATAAGCACAGCCGTGAAAATGCGGAGCGTACCCGTCTGAATTTGAAGAAGAAGCTGTCCGGCAATATTGATCTTGCCAATATGGTGCCGAAGTTTGTGGATTGCCGTTCAAAGGATACCGGCAAACGTGAGCTGTATATCGTGGAGGGCGATTCTGCATTGGGTTCCGTTAAAATGGCACGTGATGCAGAGTTTCAAGCAGTCATTCCGGTCAGAGGCAAGATTTTGAACTGTCTGAAGGCAGACTATGCCCGTATCTTTAAAAGCGAGATCATTACTGATCTGCTGAAGGTGCTGGGCTGTGGTGTGGAGGTGAGCGCCAAAGCCAACAAGGAGCTCTCCACATTCAATCTGGAAAATCTGCGCTGGCATAAGATTGTGATCTGTACGGATGCCGATGAGGACGGCTTCCATATCCGCACCTTGATTCTGACCATGCTGTATCGGCTGACACCGACACTGATTCGGGAAGGATATGTGTATATCGCAGAGTCTCCGCTGTTTGAGATTACCACCAAAGATCGCACCTATTTTGCTTATGATGAAAAAGAACGCGTCAAAATCCTCTCACAGATTGAGGGGCAGAAATATACACTGCAGCGTTCTAAGGGCTTGGGTGAAAACGAAGCGGATATGATGGCGCTGACAACCATGAATCCCGAAACACGGCGGATCATCAAGATCACGCCGGAGGATGCCGCTGCTACGGCGGAAATGTTTGAGATGCTGCTGGGTGATAATCTGCAGGGCAGAAAGGATTATATTGCCGAGCATGGCGGCGATTATCTGGATCTTGCCGATATTTCGTAAAACCAGTGAAAAGGAGACGCTCTTATGGGAATGCTGACACAACGATACAATGAGGATGCTATGCTGGAGAAACTGAGCAAGCTGTTGGTCTATCCCAGTGAACGGATTCTTTATGCGGTCTATTGCACGATGCAGGATCAAAGTGATACGTTTTTCAGTATGACATCTTCCGGCGATGTGAAGGCGTGTTTTCTTGGCCTTACCGATCGGGGCAGGCTGATTGGATGCCAGATCGGCCTTATGTCAGAAACACCGCTGCAGATTGACATGATGCTTATAACAAAGCTTAAGATCAAAAAAACGATATTTCAACAGTATCGCATTGATCTGGAATACAGCGCAAGCCGCAATAAAAGGCTGCGATTTGTAATCGCGCCAAAGATCACAGGTGCGCAATTTCCCAACCAGCAAATGAACTGTGAACGCATACTGGAGGAGCTGAAAGCAAAGGAAGCCTTGCTGATATAACCGATTGACCGGCTCTCCATTTTGATAGAAAGGATTGTATCCATGGCAAGAAAAAAGAAGGAACCATCTGTGAAGCCGTCCAATCCGAGCAATGCCTATATTGAGGGTGCCGGTCTGGTGGTGGAGGAGCGCATTACCGAAACGCTTCGCAAAAACTTCATGCCCTATGCCATGAGTGCCATCGTATCCCGAGCATTGCCGGAGATAGATGGATTCAAGCCCTCTCACCGTAAAATTCTCTATACAATGTATAAGATGGGCTTGCTGAACGGTGCAAGAACCAAATCTGCCAATGTAGTGGGTCAGACTATGCGTCTGAATCCCCATGGCGATGCTGCAATTTATGAAACAATGGTGCGTCTGGCACGAGGCAATGAATCGCTGCTGCATCCATTTGTAGACAGCAAGGGCAATTTCGGTAAAGCGTACAGCCGTGATATGGCATATGCGGCACCACGATATACCGAGGTGAAGCTGGAGGCTATCAGCGGTGAGCTGTTTCGGGATATCGACAAAGAAACCGTTGATTTCATGCCCAATTACGATAACACTACGGTAGAGCCCACCTTGCTGCCTGCGACGTTTCCTACAGTATTGGTAAATTCCAATGTCGGCATCGCAGTATCCATGGCAAGCAATGTGTGTCCCTTTAATCTGGCAGAGGTCTGTGAAACCTGTATTGCCTATATGAAGGATCCGGAGCATGATCTGCTTTCTACTTTGAAGGGTCCCGATTTCCCCACAGGCGGTTATTTGATTTATGACGAAGCAGAGCTGCAGCGTATTTATGAAACCGGTCGCGGCAGTGTACGTCTTCGTTCCAAATACAGTTATGATAAAGCCAACAACTGTATTGAGATCACACAGATTCCCTATTCCACTACGATCGAAGCGATTATGGAAAAAACAGTGGATCTCATTAAAGCCGGCAAGATCCGTGAAATCTCTTATCTGCGAGATGAAACGGATATCAATGGCTTAAAGATTACCATCGATCTGAAACGCGGTACTGATCCCGACAAGCTCATGCAGAAGCTGTTTCGCATGACGCCCTTACAGGATACGGTATCTTGTAATTTCAATATTCTCATTGCCGGCACACCTCGTGTATTGGGCATTCGTGAGATTTTAGAGGAATGGATTGCGTTTCGTACCGAATGTATCCGCCGCCGCGTGTATTTTGATCTGCACAAGAAAATGGACAAGCTCCATTTGCTGCAGGGTCTTGCAAAAATACTGCTGGATATTGATAAGGCGATTCGGATTGTGCGTGAGACAGAAGAAGAATCTGAGGTTGTCTCCAACTTGATGATCGGCTTTGGCATTGATGCGATACAGGCTGAATATGTGGCGGAAATTAAGCTGCGTCACTTAAACCGTGAGTATATCCTGAATCGAACCCGGGAGATCGAGCAGCTGCAGACTGAGATTGCTGAAATGGAAGAGATTTTACGGGATGTACGAAAGATCCGCAAAATCATGACCGAAGAATTGCGGGATGTCATGAAAAAATACGGTCAGCCTCGCAAGACGTTATTCTATGATGTGACCGATGAGCCGGCGGAGGATCCCGAAGAAGAGATTCCTGATTATCCTGTTCATCTCTTTATGACAGCCGGTGGATATTTCAAAAAAATCACGCCCCAGAGTCTGCGTATGAGCGGTGAGCATAAGCTCAAAGAGGGCGATGCTCTTGCACAGCAATTTGAAGCAACCAATCGTACTGAATTGCTGTTTTTTACCGATCGGGCACAGGTGTATAAAACCAGAGCTTCTCAGTTTGAGGACAGTAAAACCAGTGTGCTGGGTGATTATGTGCCTGTAAAGCTTGGCTTTGATGAGGGCGAAAATGTCATTTCTATGGTTGCGACTGCGGATTATAATGGCTTCTTGCTGTTTTGCTATCAGAACGGCAAGGTGACAAAAGTACCGCTTCGTGCCTATGAAACCAAAACCAATCGGCGTAAGCTTGCCAATGCCTATTCGGATAAGGCGAAGCTTGTGGCAGTGCTCTATCTGCCGGAAGATACATCGGTTCTGCTGCGTACTACCAATGGCAGAGCGTTGGTCTTCCGAACGGAAATGCTGCTTCCGAAAGCAAGCCGAGACAGCATCGGTGTGCAGGTGATGACGCTGAAAGCAAAAGCTGTGGTGGAATATGCTGCTGTCATAACATCCGAACAGCAGACAGCACTGCAGAAGTATGTGGTGAAGAATATTCCGGCAGTAGGCGGTATGGCAAAGGATCTTGAAATCGCCGGACAATTGACATTGTAATGCTTTGATCACTGTTGCTGTGAAGGAGGGACGATGATGCAGGTGCTTTCTCTGGGCTATCATATTTTGCAGGAGACAGGCAGTCCCTTTTTTCGTCCCGAGGGCATGGAAGGCAGAATGCTGCTGCTGACCCACTCACCGATACGAATCCGGCTGGAGCAGGAGGAGGTATCGGCACAGCCCGGTGATTTGATTCTTTTTGAAAAAAATACCCCACTGCGCTATGAGGCTGCCGGCGATGTGATGCTTTATGACTGGGTGGAATTCGATGTGGAACATGATATGGATTTTTTCCGCTCGCTGCAGATTCCTGCCAATACCTTGCTTCGGTTTGGTGACGTTGCGTTTCTGTGTACCCAGCTGCGGCAGCTCTGCACGGAATTCTATGCCGGCAATCCCAAGCGCACGGATATGACGGATAGCTTGCTCAAAACGCTTTTGATTCATATTGCAGAGACTGCAGGACCTGTGGGGAATGTTGCTGCACAGGGCGGTGATCCGCATTATGCTGCGCTGGTGCGCCTGCGAGAGAAGATTTATGCCAATCCACAGGAAAAATGGACTGTGGAGCTGCTGTGCTCCGAAGTCAATATGAGCCGCAGCTATTTTCAGCTTGTTTATCGTGAAACCTTTGGCATGACCTGTATTGCTGATGTCATCAACTGTAAAATGAATCGTGCACGTGAGCTGCTGACAGCAACCAGTTATACGATTTCGCATATTGCGCAGCTTTGCGGTTACGAAAATGAAGAGCATTTTATGCGGCAGTTCAAGAAGAATCACGGTGTTACCCCTACGGTTTACCGTCGGGAACATCGTGTGTGAACAGTAAAAACGGTGCTTTTTTGATATTTTCGGAAAATTTTGCAAAAAGTCGAGAGTTTTTTGATCAAATCCTCTTGAAATTTGTGCGTGTTTCATGATATAATAAGTTGGTGTGGTCTGGAGGAATCAAAAATGCGGATTCTCGGAATTGATCCCGGTTATGCAACAGTCGGATTTGGAATTCTGGATTATCAGGGAATGCATTTTCATACTGTGGAATACGGTGCGATTCTGACAGAGGCACATGCTGATTTTGCACAACGGCTTACTGTGATCTATGAGGATATGATGTATCTGCTGAAGCATTTCCGGCCGCAGTGTATTGCGGTAGAAAAGCTGTTTTTCAATACCAATAAAACCACAGGCATCATGGTTGCCGAAGCTCGTGGTGTCATCTTATTGGCTGCGGGACAGCAGCAGGTACCCGTCTATGAATATACTCCCTTGCAGGTGAAATCCGCTGTGGTGGGCTACGGAAAGGCGGAAAAGGCGCAAGTCATGGATATGACGCGCAGAATCCTGCATCTGGAGGAGATTCCAAAGCCCGATGATGCGGCGGATGCCTTGGCACTTGCCATCTGCCACGGACATTGTGCAAAACCCGATTATTGAAGGAGAACAATCGCTTATGATAGACAGTATCAGCGGCGTTATACAGCATAAGGAGCCGGGGCTTGCGGTGATCGTATGCAGCGGTGTCGGCTATGCCTGCCGTATCAGTCTGCAAACTGCCGCTGCCATAGGTGCCATGGGCGATGATGCCATGCTGTATACCCATCTTGCCGTGCGTGAGGATGAAATTTCGCTGTATGGCTTTGCGGCACGCAGTGAGCGTACTTGCTTTTTACAGCTGCTGAGCGTTTCGGGTGTTGGCCCGAAGGCAGCGCTCTCTATTCTTTCCGATCTGACACCGGATCGGTTTGCACTGGCTGTTGCAGCAGGGGATTCGAAAATCTTTACCAAAACGAAAGGCGTTGGTCCGAAGCTTGCACAGCGTATTGTGCTGGAATTGAAAGATAAGGTTGCCAAAACCGTTGAGATGCAAGACTATTCTGCTGCACCTGCAATGATATCCGGTGGTGCGGTCGAAGAAGCGATGTCGGCATTGATGGTGCTGGGCTATTCACAGGGAGAGGTAGCGGGCGTGCTTGCTGCATTGGATCCCGCATTGCCGTCTTCCGAGCTGATTCGTCTTTCCCTGCTGGAATTCGGAAAGCGCTTATAAGAATGACTATTACGATTGCGGCGATGACGTTTCAAAAACGGATGCGGCTGCAAGGCTTGAGTACATAGCTCAGGATGACCTTGTTTTAAGATAGGAACACAAGACGGATTCCTTTGTTTTTTCAAGTATGGAATCTGCTGCAATAGGGCGTTTCGATCTGATGATGCAGACACAGGCTCTGTGTTTCGGTGTTTGGTCTGCAGCAGATCGGAAAATGCCATTGTTTCCGATGTATTTTGAATTATCATGCCAATGGCAATATCAATCAATATAGACGAGGAGGATTTTTTATGAATCTGGACGAATTATTGAAGGAAGCGATAACCAAACCGGAAAAACGATCGATTTTCCTGCAAACGCTGATCAAAAGTGATGTATATGTGATCTGCAAGCAGCCTGTAAAACGCGATGAGAGTGCCGGTGGTATTTCTATGGAGCTGGTAACAACCCAGAATCCGGACGGTGATATTTTCATTCCGTTTTTCACGAGTTATCGTGCATTGCAGCAGTTTGCAAAGCGTTATGTGAATTGCTATCGCTTGAACTGTCTGCGTCTGTTTGATTTGATTCAGTCTGCATCTGCGGTACTCAATCCCAATTCTTACGGCAAGGAGTTTTCTTCGCAGGAAATCAAGAGCATTCTGATGGTTGCAAGAAATCTGAATATTCCTGCCATCTCCATGAAGGAGGAAGAAACCATCGAATATCGCAGACCGCAGAAGAATGTGGATCATCTGCTTCGGCCGATGGTGCGGTATCTGGCACGACAGGCCAATGTGGACAGCTGCTATGTGGTAGATATGATCCGTGGCTGTGAGCGTCCGCAGACCTTGTTTGTTTTTGATATGCTCGGCAACACCAGAAAGCTGTTTTTCCCGCTTTCCAAGTATATGCAGACTTACACCAAATCCGGTGACAGTCTTGTATTCCTGAGCCTTGAAGAGGATGCGGCGAAAAAAGCGATTGATGGCATTGAGCCGTTTTATATCCGCAAAAAGCGTTATTTTGAGCGCTGATTATCATCTGAGATTCTTGGAGGCAGCATGATTCAGACAGGCGAACCTATCTTTGATGCATCGGCAGAGGAACGTGTCAGTTCTCCGGAACTGATTGCGCAGGATGTGGATCTGGAGACCTCTTTGCGTCCGAAATCCCTTGCTGATTATATCGGGCAGGATAAGGTTAAGGAAAATCTTGCCATATACATTGAAGCTGCCAGAAGGCGCAATGAGCCGCTGGATCACGTGCTGCTTTATGGACCGCCCGGTCTGGGAAAGACCACGCTTTCGGGTATTATAGCCCATGAAATGGGTGTCAATCTGCGTGTAACCTCCGGGCCTGCCATTGAAAAGCCCGGCGATTTGGCTGCGCTTCTGACCAATCTTGGCAGAGGAGATGTGCTCTTTGTAGATGAAATCCACAGACTTTCCCGTGCTGTAGAGGAGATTCTGTATCCGGCTCTTGAGGATCGGGTACTGGATATCATGATCGGCAAAGGACCTTCTGCACGTAGTATTCGTGTGGATTTGCAGCCTTTTACGTTGGTGGGTGCTACGACGCGTGCAGGTCAGTTGACGCCTCCGCTGCGAGATCGTTTCGGTATTGTTCAGCGCTTGGAGCTTTATACGCCTGAACAGCTCTGTGATATTGTGCGCCGCAGTGCGATGCTGTTGGATATCCCCTGTGAAACCGATGGAGCGATGGAGCTTGCAAAGCGTTCCAGAGGCACACCTCGAATTGCCAATCGTTTGCTGCGTCGTGTGCGTGATTTTGCTGATGTGATGGGCAATGGCGTGATTGACAGCCGATTGGCTGCAATGGCGCTGGAACGGCTGGAAATTGACCATCTGGGCTTGGATAAGCTGGATCGTCGTATGCTGGATATGATCATCCGAGGATATCATGGCGGTCCTGTGGGCTTGGAAACGCTCGCCTCTGCGATTGGTGAGGAGGCTGTCACTTTGGAGGATGTCTGTGAGCCGTTCCTGATGCAGCTTGGTATGCTGGCACGCACGCCCAGAGGCAGATGTGCAACACAGCTTGCCTATCAGCATCTGGGATATCCCCCCGATGAGAGAGTACCACAGCAGCTTTCTTTGCAGGAAATGCTGGATGCAGAATAAAGTGTCTTTCCGGAAAGGAGAACTTGATTGATGCTGCTTGCCGGACGAAATGCGAAATATAATCAAAGGATACCGCTTCCAACGGGTATTGTCAATGGACAAGGGTTGGGAGCGGTATCGGACGTGAAATTCGGAATATGTACACTGCGCCGTCATGGCTGCGGTGTGCTTGCTGTCTATAATGCATTGCTGCTGCATCAGATTACGTTGCCGCTGTGGCAGGTGGTGCGGCGAATGGAGCGCTATGCAGTACTGCTTGCGATCTTTGGCACAAATCCATATGCATTGGGACGTGCCTTGAAATCATTTGGCTTGTGTTCTGTTCGCTGTAAAACCAAGGAAAAGCTCTATGCTGCTTTGGCGCAGGGACAACATGCGCTGTTTGCCTATTGGACAGGCAAGCCGTTTTTATCCAGTATTCATATCGTGTGTCTGCAATCGGGCGGTGAACAACTGTTGGTGCTCAATGCCTATAATCGCTGTGATCATGCAGTGGCAGTATCGCCGCAGGAGATGATTGGTTCCAGCAAAATGGTTGCCGCGTTTGCCATTGTACCGCATGATGCCCTCTGAGGGGAGGTTGCCAAAGGATGAGTAAAGTGTTAAAGCCCGACGGACTGCGAGGTATTGCCATTGCCGAGCTGAGCTGCGAGCTTTTTTTGCATTTGGGACGTGCCGCCGCACAGGCGTTGGGACGCAGTTGTCCTCATCCGCCTGTGATTTATATTTGTCATGATACACGGCATTCGGCAGCTGCATTGGAAGCAGCACTCTGTGCCGGTATCTGCTCCGGCGGAGGCATTGCCCATTGTCTTGGCGTATTGCCTTCCTCAGGTCTTGCGCTGCTGCTTGCCGAGGAACATGCGGAAGCAGGCATTGCTATTACGGCAGAGAGCGCGTCCTATGAATATAATGGGCTGCGTATTTTCAATGGAAACGGTGCGCCGATGTCAATGGAACAATGCGCATCCATTGAGGCGCTGATGCCGGGCAGTATGCCGCTTCCGGTGAAATCGCATCGATTTTGCGGCACTGTGTTGCGGGATGATACGGCAGCACAGCGATATCTCGATGCTATGATCCGCAAAAATCCTATGGAACCGATTTCCATGCGCATTGCATTGGATTGCGCAGATGGTGCATTGAGTGAACTGGCGGAACCTTTATTTTCGCATTATGGCGCCGAGGTAAGGCTGCTTCGGCATACACCGGATGGGTTTCATATCAATCATGACTGCGGAGTGCAGTCGATGGAAGCGCTGATGGATTATGTCAGCGAGGAGCATTGCGATGTCGGCTTTGCTTTTGATGGCGATGGCGGCAGATGTCTTGCGGTGGATGCGCAAGGGGAATTGCTGGATGGCGATTGTCTGCTGGCGATTCTTGCGCAGGATGCCAAGGAAGCGCATCGGCTGATACAAAACGGTGTGGCTGCGACTTTAATGTCGAATTTGGGATTTCTTCGTTTTGCAGAACAAAATCAGATTACCGTGCATACCACACAGCCGGCAGCTCGCTTTGTATTGGAAAAAATGCAGAATGCAGGGCTGTCTTTGGGCGGAGAACGCAGCGGATATCTATATTTTGGAGATATGCCGGCTGCGGATGGCCTTTGCACTGCCTTGCGGATTTGTGCGGTGATGCAGCGCAGCGGTTCCTCGCTGCATGCTCTTGCCAAGATTATGGAACATGATCCGCAGGTTTCCGTTTCGGTCAGAATTTCGCCTTATTGGCGTGAGATCTGGAAAAATGACACACAGATCACTGAATATATTGAAGCCTGTGAACGTCAGCTTGGCAACGAAGGCAGAATCCTTGTGCGGGAGCGTGGCAGAGAGGCTGTGATACAAATTCTGCTGGAAGGCAGAGATTTCCGACGCATCAATCGATATGCACTGGAAATTGCTGAAAAAATCAAAGAACGAGCCGGTAATGTCTTTGCATAATCCGGCTTCGGAAAGGTTGTTAATGTGAGAGTTGCTGAACATTGGACTGACTATCGCCTTTTGGATACTTCCGGTGGTGAGCGCCTGGAGCGCTGGGGTGAGATAGTACTGATTCGTCCCGATCCACAGGTGATCTGGCAGACTGAAAAGCAGTCTCCGCTGTGGCAAATGGCAGATGGTCATTATCATCGTTCCAAATCCGGTGGAGGAAGCTGGAGCTATCGTAAAATCCCGCCGGAGTCATGGAATATCCAATATGGTCCGTTGACCTTTCAAGTCAGACCCACAGGATTTAAGCATACAGGACTGTTTCCCGAACAAGCAGTGAACTGGGATTGGATGCGCAATACCATTCGTAATGCAGGTCGTCCGATCCGAGTTTTGAATCTGTTTGCTTATACAGGCGGAGCTACTCTCGCCTGTGCCGAAGCCGGCGCTGAGGTCTGTCATGTGGATGCCGCAAAAGGCATGGTGCAATGGGCAAGAGAAAATGCTGCCCTTTCCGGGCTTTCTGAAAAACCCATCCGCTGGATCGTGGATGATTGCGAAAAGTTTATTCGCAGAGAAGCTCGCAGAGGCAGAAAATATGATGCTATTATTATGGATCCGCCCAGTTACGGCAGAGGACCCGGTGGAGAAATCTGGAAGCTGGAAAACAGTATTTTCCCCTTGGTGCAGGCTTGTCTGGAGGTTCTTTCGGATGATCCGCTGTTTTTCCTGTTGAATAGTTATACCACCGGATTGTCTCCGTCAGTCATGGGATATTTGCTGCATACTCTGATCGTGCCGCAATTTGGCGGAGCCGTATCCGCTGATGAAATCGGGTTGCCGGTAGAACTTGCCAAGGCAGCATTGCCCTGTGGTGCAACAGCGATCTGGCAGAACAGAAAGGAAATATCCGATGGAACAATATGAATATAAAGTGGAACGATATATCGTTAAGAAAGCTGAGAATGCAATGAATCAGCTTGCAAAACAGGGATGGCGTGTGATCGCTGTATCTCCCGATATTGCTGCCGGTTGCGGCGTCATTGTGACCTATGAACGCAAAGTGCGCTGAATGCCGGATTCTTGAAAATCTGACCCATCAGTTTGGAGAATTGCATGGAACCACTGATCAAAATTGAAAATGTACGGTTTGCCTATCCGAATGAGGATGAGCCGGAACAGGTCACTGAGGTACTGAAGGGTATTTCATTGGAATTTAGGCGAGGCGAACTGATTGCAGTGCTGGGCCATAACGGTTCCGGCAAATCCACCCTTGCGAAACTGTTGAACGCAGTGCTGCTGCCAACAGAAGGCAGTGTATTGGTGGATGGCATGTCCACCCAAAAGGAAGAGTTGTTGTTCGATATCAGACAACGGGTCGGCATGGTGTTCCAGAATCCCGATAACCAGATTGTTGCTACGATTGTGGAAGAGGATGTGGCGTTTGCTCTTGAGAATATGGGAGTGCCGCAGCCCGAAATGCGTGAACGTGTGGATGAAGCCTTGAAAGCAGTGCATATGTATGAATACCGTCATCATGCACCGCATCAACTTTCGGGAGGACAAAAGCAGCGAGTTGCCATTGCAGGCATCATTGCGATGCGCCCGGATTGTATTGTGCTGGATGAACCCACAGCTATGTTGGATCCGCACGGCAGAAGCGAAGTGCTGCGTACTATCAAGCGATTGAATCGAGAGTATGGCATTACCGTAATACTGATTACCCATGAAATGGATGAGGCGGCACAATGCCGGCGTGTTGTGGTAATGGATCACGGCAGTGTGAAGATGGATGATACACCGCAGAATGTCTTTGCACAGGTGGCTGAAATGAAACAGATCGGTTTGGATGTACCACAGGTGACAGAACTGGTGGATCTGCTGCGGCAAAAGGGCTATGATCTGGATCCGCATATTATATCCGAAGAGGATTGCGTAGCAGCAATCTATGATTTATTTGAAAAAAGGAGGGCGAACGGTGCCGATTCTTGAAGCCAAGGATTTAACCTATACCTACAGCATTGGATCGCCCTTTGAAAAAACAGCTGTGGATCACATTTCTCTGCAAATCGAGCAGGGAGAATTTGTAGGCATTATCGGGCATACCGGCTCGGGCAAATCCACACTGATGCAGATGCTCAATGGGTTATTGAAGCCGACATCCGGTAAAATTTTGCTGGATGGAAATGATATCTGGGCTAAAAAAGCGGATCGTCGGCAGGTGCGTTTTCAAGTAGGATTGGTATTTCAATATCCGGAATATCAGTTGTTTGAAGAAACGGTTTACCGTGATATCGCCTTTGGTCCGAAGAATATGGGGCTTTCTGAGTCGGAAATCGATCAGCGTGTACGAGAAACTGCTGCTGCAGTAGGCTTGCGGGAGGAGCTGCTGGAAAAAGCTCCTTATGCACTTTCCGGCGGACAAAAGCGCAGAGTCGCCATTGCAGGTGTTATGGCAATGGAGCCGCGTGTCTTGATTCTGGATGAGCCGACAGCAGGCTTGGATCCGAAAGGTCGCGAGAAGATTCTTGATCAGCTGGCGCGGTATCATAAGCGCACCGGCTGCACGATTCTTCTGGTTTCTCATAGCATGGAAGATGTGGCAAGATATGCATCAAAGCTTTTGGTGCTCAATCGAGCTAAGATTATGTGTTATGATACGCCTTCCAAGGTATTTGCACAATCCGATGCCCTTGCGCAGACAGGACTTGCTCTTCCGCAGATCACAAGAGTATTTGCGGCATTGCGTGAAAAAGGGATTTGTTTTTCCGAGGAGGTTTATACCGTAAAATTCGGCGCTGCCTTATTGGAGGATGCTCTGAAAGGAGGCGCATTCAAATGCTGAAGGATATTACGCTGGGACAGTATTTCCCTATGGAAAGTGTTGTGCATCGAATGGATGCACGCTTTAAGATTATCATTACGCTGCTGTATCTGGTGATGCTGTTTTTGGGGCAGCGTATTTATGCATTGCTGGCAGGATTGTTGTTTACGGTGGTTGTAACGCTTTGCTCTAAAATCCCCATGAAAATGATTCTCAAGAGCATTAAGCCGATTGTACCGATTTTGCTGGTGACGGGTATTTTGAATCTGTTGCTGCTGGATGGCGGTGATGTGCTGTGGCAGTGGAAGTTTTTGAAGATCACCGAGGAGGGCTTGCATACCTCTGCATTTATGGTTGCACGGATCTGTCTGTTGATTGCAGGCACTTCTCTGCTGACGTATACGACTTCGCCCATCACATTGACCGATGCCATTGAGCAGTTGCTTTCACCGCTGAAAAAGCTGAAATTGCCTGTGCATGAGCTTGCTATGATGATGACCATTGCCTTACGTTTTATTCCGACGTTGATTGAGGAAACCGATAAGATCATGGCAGCACAAAAGGCAAGAGGTGCGGATTTGGAAAGCGGAAATCTACTGCAGCGAGCACAGGCCTTGGTTCCGATTCTGATTCCATTGTTTGTTTCAGCATTTCGCCGTGCCGAGGAACTTGCACTTGCAATGGAATGTCGTTGCTATCACGGAGGCGAAGGCCGAACACGACTGCGGATTTTGCACAGCGGATTGCGTGATTATGTCGCATTGAGTTTTATCCTGCTGCTGCTGTCGGCGGTGATCCTGTTGAATCTATTTTGCTGATGAAGCAGATAAAAGGAGAATGACTTATGCGAACGCTGAAATTAAATATTGCCTATCGGGGTACGAAATATCATGGATTTCAGCGTCAGCCCAATGCAGTGACCATACAAGGCGTCCTGGAGCAGCAGCTTTCCAGAGTTTTGAATCAGCCGGTTACTGTCTATGGCTGTTCTCGTACCGATACCGGTGTGCATGCCAATCAGTTTTGTCTTCATTTGCATACGGATCGTGTGATCCCATGCAAGAATCTGGTGCGGGCAGTCAATGGATATCTGCCTTGCGATATTTCCATTTTATCTTGTGAGGAAGCTGCCGCTGATTTTCATGCCCGGTTTGATTGCACGGGAAAAGAATATTGCTATCGCATTCATAACCACGAGAGCAAGAATCCTTTTTTGACAGATCTTGCGTATCATTATCGTCGCCCTATGCATGATGAACGCATGGCAGAGGCGCTCAAAGCGGTGATCGGCACCCATGATTTCCGCAGCTTTTGTGCGCAGGCAACGGAGAAATCCAATACGGTGCGTACCATCTACGATGCCTCTTTGCGGCGCAGCGGAGATATGGTGGAAATCTTTATCAGCGGCGATGGCTTTTTGTATAACATGGTGCGGATCATTGTAGGCACGCTGCTGGATATCAGTGAAGGCGTGTTTCCGCCCGATGCAATGGAGCATATCATTGCAGTCGGCAATCGTCTGGAAGCAGGCAGAACCGCAATGGCACATGGATTATATCTGAATCGAGTGTTTTATGAACCCTTTACCAAATAAAAATAGTCGAAGCTATCGGCTTTTCTTGTGTGAGAACAGAAAGGAGTTATATGGCAGAACGGAAACAGCCGCCGCAGGATGTATATGCTTTGCGGCGCATAAAGAAGCGGAAACGGCTGTTGAAACGGATCGGCTTGTTTGCACTGATCAGTACTTTGCTGCTGGCAGTGTATGTGAATCGAGATTTTTTGATGTCAAAGTTGAGAGATCTGACCAGACGGCATCACAGTGTACAGAGCAACGGTTCTCTTTCGGGCGGTAATTTTCCGCTTTCGGTATATGGAGGCATTTCGTATCAAAGCGATACGATCAGTGATCTGCTGCTGATTCTGGGAGACGCATATCTGTATTTGTATCAGACAAACGGCGAGCTGCTGGAAAGTCGTCAGCATGCCTACGGCAGTGCAATGCTGCAAGCTGCCGGTGACTATGCTCTGGTCTATGAAAACGGCGGCACACGATTTCGTCTTGAGACCGAGAATCAGACGCTTTATGAAAAAACAATATCTGATAAAATCATTTTCGGAAGAGTATCCGAAGATGGCTATACAGCATTGGTCACCACCTCTGACACATCGGCCTGCAAACTGATCGTATTTGATCGGAAGGGCAAACAGATTTATCTGCGCAGCTGTGTCAAGGAGCTGGTTGAAATTGCTTTCACAAAGGATTCCGGCGGCTGTTATGCAGTGAGCATTCATACGGATAACGGTGTTATGAAATCCGTCGTGCATTCGTATGATTTCCAGAGCGAAAAAGAGCGCTGGGTAAGTCAGCCTCTTGACATGCTCTGCATTTCGGTATATAATACAGATGGTGGAGAAGTGTTTGTGCTGGGCGATGTCAGCTGCAGCTATTTGGATGCCGGCGGCGCAGTGCTGAGTACTTATGTGTATCCCGATACGCTGGTAAGAGGCGATTATGCAGATGGGATCGCTGCGATCCTGCTGCGCAACGATGAAAAACGCACCAATACCGTAGCGATGCTCGGTGGTGCTGCGGCAGCGCCTGTATTGCTGGATTTTGATACGGAAGTCAAGGATGTTGCTGTCAGTGATCATAGTGTGACGGTTCAGACCAGAGCAAAACTGGAAACATGGACCATTGCCGGTCAATTACTGGCAGAATCTGAGATTGCTGATACCTACGACTCCTTTTTGCCGGTAGATTCCTATCTGTTTTTGATGGGATATAATCGAATTGACCGATTGGAATATTAAATAGAGAGAAAATGAGCATCCCTATGATTTAGGTTACCGAGAGTATTGTTTGACCTCGCGTCAAAGTGTCTCGTGATGGGATGGATTGACTCCAATGCCGATGGGCTTTGTACGAGGAGGATGATTGTGTATGGACACACCATTCTGGTGGATTTTTGATGCACTGGTCGTGGTTCTTGCTTTGTTCTTTATCTATTCTAATGCCAAACGAGGATTGACCAAAGTATTTATTATGGCAATTGGTTATATTGTTGCGACATTATTCAGTTCTGTGCTGAGTGCAGTGGCGGCACCGACATTCTATGAACTGGTTGCACGTGACAGCAATATTTCAACCATTCGGGAAATCAATTCTGAAATGGATGTTGCACAGGTCTTTTTTGATGAGATCAAAGAGAAGCGATATGGCGTTACCATTGAAAAAAGCAAAATCCGCACGTATCTGCTGCCACCGGATACAGAATCCTATGATGTGAAGCTGTATGAGTACGTGAATCATCGCTGTGGGTATCAGGTCACCACGCAGCAAGCGTTTTCTGCTATGCTGCAGAACGCTTTTGCTGAAGAATATGGGGAATTGTTGAAGTCCCATCTGCCCAACTATGCCTATGCACAGTTCCAGGAAATGTTTGCAGAGGATCAGACTTTGGTCACCACAGTGCTGGATCAAATGTACAGCGAAAAGAATACGACTCGTGATTTTGCAATATACATCGAGGATACCTTTGTCAAGAATTCTACCATAGAAGTGTTCCGTATTTTTATCTATCTGATCTTGTTTTCGGTGATGATGGTGTTTGCGGCATTGATTGCATCCATGATGGAATATCGGTTGATTTTCAATGTCCGTCCGTTTATGGAGCACTTGTTGGGCGGATTCATTGGTGTGATTGAGGCGGGCATTATGGTTGCATTGCTGACCATTTCTGTCCGACTGCTGATTCTGTTGGGCGGTGGTACACTGCTTTGCTTCAATGAGCCTACCGTTATGGCATCCAAACTATTTCGATTTTTCTATAATCAGCTCAGCATTCTGCTGTAAAGCAGTGTGCGGGTTGTGATCCAATTGCGAAAAAAATGGAGTATATTCAATTATGATTTTATGTACCAAATGCAAAAAACGTCCTGCCGTTGTATTCATTACTACAATGCAGGGGCAGGAAAAACGGAATGAAGGACTGTGTCTTGTCTGCGCGAAAAAGATGAATATTCCGCAGGTGAGCGAGTATATTGAGCAAATGGGGATTTCTGAGGATGAACTCGAACAGATGAGCGAACAGATGATCGATTTGATGGACGGAGAATCCTTTGAAATGGGCGGCGCCGGTACGCTGCCTTCATTTATCACGAAAATGTTTTCCGGAAACTCTGATTCCGCTGATAAAAATTCGGAGACTCCTTCCGGAAATGATGACCAGTCCCGTAAAAAGGAACGCAAGAAATCTCGTGAGTCGGAACAGAAAAAAGAACTGAAATTCTTAGATAACTATTGCACCAATCTCAGCCGGCGTGCTGAAGAGGGCAAGCTGGATACTGTGATTGGCAGAGATCGTGAAATCGCACGTGTTGTGCAGATCCTTTCTCGTCGCCAGAAGAATAACCCTTGTTTGATCGGTGAACCGGGTGTCGGCAAAACAGCCATTGCTGAAGGCATTGCGCAGCGCATTGCGCAAGGAAATGTTCCGTTTCATCTGAAGGATAAGAAGGTTTATCTGCTGGATTTGACCGCTTTGGTTGCCGGCACACAGTTCAGAGGCCAGTTTGAAAGCCGTGTAAAAGGTCTGGTGCAGGAGGTCAAGGAGCAGGGGAATGTGATCCTGTTCATTGATGAGGTGCATAATCTGGTGGGTACCGGTGATGCGGAAGGCTCCATGAATGCGGCCAATATTCTCAAACCGGCACTTTCCCGCGGTGAGGTGCAGGTGATCGGTGCGACTACCTATACCGAGTATCGAAAGTATATTGAAAAAGACGGCGCATTGGAACGCCGCTTCCAGCCTGTAAAGGTGGATGAACCCACCGTGGAGGATACGATTTCGATCCTCCACGGCATTGCAAAGTATTATGAGGAGTATCATCGTGTAAAGATTGCGCCCTCATTGCTTCGTCTTTGTGCAGTATTGTCCGAGCGCTATATTACCGATCGGTTCCTTCCTGATAAGGCCATTGATCTGCTGGATGAAAGCTGTGCACATGCAAGCATCCGCCATCCGGAGCTTTCGGAGCTGGATCAATTAAAAGCGCAGAACGATGCTTTGAAAGCAGAGGTTGAGGAACTGGAAACCGATGTATCGCCCGATTATCAGTTGATTGCCGAGAAGAAGGGTGAGCTGATTCGGTTGAATGAACGTCTGCGTGAACTGACGGAACTTGTGAATGCCATTGCTGTGGAACCGTCAGATCTTGCGCATGTCATAGAGCTTTGGACCGGTGTGCCTGCAAATAAAATTGAGGAAACCGAATATGCAAAGCTGGGACTTCTGGAAGATCGGCTGAGCGCTCGGATCATTGGTCAGCAGGAGGCAATTTCTGCGCTGGCAAGAGCCATCAAGCGTACTCGGGTACAGCTTTCCAAGCGTCGTCGTCCGGCATCCTTTATTTTTGTAGGACCTACCGGCGTGGGTAAAACCGAGCTTGTGAAGGTGCTTTCTGAGGAAATGTTTGATTCCACAGAGCCGTTGATTCGTCTGGATATGACCGAATATATGGAAAAACATGCGGTTTCCAGAATGATCGGATCGCCTCCCGGTTATGTTGGCTATGATGAAGCGGGTCAGCTGACGGAAAAGGTACGCCGTCGTCCGTATTCGGTTATCTTGTTTGATGAAATCGAGAAGGCACATCCCGATGTCATGAATATTTTGCTGCAGATTCTGGATGAAGGTAAGATTGATGATGCTCAGGGCAGAACAGTCAGCTTTGAAAACACAATCATCATTATGACCTCGAATGCAGGCAGTACCGATCGCTCGACAGGTATGGGCTTTAATCGCACAGAGGCGGAAATCTCCAAAGAGAAAGCCATGAAGGCGCTCAAGGAATTCCTGCGCCCCGAATTTGTCGGACGTATCGATGAAATCATTGTGTTCCAACCGCTTACCGTTGAGAATTATGCATCCATTGCCGAACTGATGCTGAAAGAGACTGCGGAAGCATTGGCAGAGCGCAATATTCTTCTGTCATGGGATGCAGAAGCACTGATGTGGGTGGCAAAAGCAGCACACGGTAAAAAATATGGTGCACGTGATATCCGTCGTGTCCTGCGGGATGAGGTGGATGACCGCATTGCAGCACTCATTATGGAGGCAGATCGTATGATCACATCTTTGCATATTGCGATAGAGCAGGATCAGCTTACCGTTACAATCGTTTCATAAATGCAGCAGGCGTTCTATCCCGGATGGATGGAACGCCTGTTTTTTGTAACCGATCAGTAACAGAATTATTACAAAGGGTTACAGATTGCAGCATAGGATTACAGTTTTGTTACTTTCGTTGACTTGGGTGTTATCCTGTGGTATCATACAGAAAATGCAAAGTAATGAGGTGAAACGTGGGTGAAGAAAAAAACGAATCCTATAATTGTGTTGGTGGTTATTGTTGCTCTGATATTTGAATTTTTGAATGCTGTTTTAATGACGCCATTGATGCCGATCATCGTAATTATGTTGCTCAGTGGCGATAATAAAGAGCAGAAAGCGGAAAATCAACAGATCCTAGCTTCTGCAAAAGCGAATGCCGTTGTGTATGTGCAGGAAAAATATGGCTTTACCGCATCCGTTGAAAATGCTGTGCAGGAGCGGGAATACGGGATGTTCAACAGCACGCCGCAGCGTTTTGCACTGGTGGATATGAACTATGACGATCAATTATTTCATGTGTATATTTCAGCAGATGATGCAGAGAGCGGTTGTGATGATTATCAATATCCACAACTCAAAAAGGCGTTTTGTGATATGCTGGAAGCGTATGCTTCGGGCTGTATGAATATTACACTCAGCGGCGGAGAAGCGCAAATGGTGGCATATGATCCCATTGAAGACAAATGTGAGCATTTATTCCGCACATATTTTGATGGCAGCAATCTGGCAGAGGTAATTTCAATTTCGCCCTGCAATATTGTGATGGACTATGTAAACGGCGATTTTTCCGGCTATGCCGATTGGCAGCTGCCAACAGAGCTAGTAGAATCGGAACGATTCCATTTGTGGATGGTCTCCTACCGCAGCGAAGAAGCGTGGCAGCGCATGAGAACCAATACCACCTATGATGAGCACCGTTCCGTATATATTGAGGAAACCTTGCACATAGGCTTGAAAAAACGATCCTTTGAAAGCTATTCCATGCGGGAATTTCATGGCATATGTGTGACAGCGAAGGAATCTTGTCTGGATAGCGTGCAAATTACAACGATAGAAAAGGAAACAGACAATCTATGGGATGGACATATCCTCAACAATAGGAAGATCATCACCGATACCTATTTGCTGCAAAGCGGTGATGAAGGGCAAGTGTTATGCTTTTTCCCTACTGCAAAGCTGGTTGGATATAAAGATAAAGACAGTGCCGAAAACTATCAGCTTCTCATTTGTATGGATGACGGTACAGAGAAAATCTATGAAAAACAGTGGATCCGTTTCGTTATTATAGGTGATTACATTTATTTTACGCTGGACCCTGCCGATCTTGAAACAAAAGAACGCTGTTATTTTACATTTGTACAAATGGATTGAAGAGAAAAAGATCCCGAACGCTGTCAACAGTGCACAGCAATGTTCGGGATCCTGTTTTTTTATGAGATGGTTTTTCCTTTTTTGGGCTTTTCCTTCTTGATGGGCGTTTCAGTACCACCGCGGTCAGTAAACACACGTTCTTCCTCGGAAATCGGTGCATCCTCTTCAGGATTCTGTTCACCGCTTTGTTCATAGTAGGGATTGATGACATATTTCTGAATCACCGGATAATTCACAAACATGACCAAATAGCCAATGAATGCTGCCGGAAAGAATGCCACCAGACCCATAAATAAACTGTTTACCATGATCAGAACAACTACGATAGCCAGCATCAGTACACTGCCGCCAAAGGAGATCAGACATTGCTTAGGCGATGCACAAGAAAGCATAAACGCATTTTTGAATACGGATTTCAGTTTCAGATCCGTGGCAACAATCATAGGGAATAGATAGAAATTCATAAACAGCAGAATCAATGCAACTGCAACTGAAATGACATAGGGGATATAGACCAGCTTGCTCCCGACTTGCTGCATCAAAACCGGGTAGACATAAAAGCCGCATACCACAGAGGCGATAACGATCGTATCCAAAAGCCAGACCAGAACCGACGGAATAAAGTTTTGGGAGAATCCTTTTTTGAATTCATCCCCCAAAAAGCAAGGCTTATCCAGCACGATCAATCGCAGCACACGAGCACAGCCCGCCATGATAGGGCCTTCTAAGATGAGCTGAAGAATCAGCAGTGCAATTGCCAGCGGTACGGTCAATGCATTGTTGGTTTCCAGATACACGATCAGAGAAAGGAACAATGGTGCATGCAGCAAGGCATGGATCATATTCAGTGAAAAAAGCTTTCCCAATGAACGCCACAGAATCTCCCAGAATCGGAAGAACGGTTTTTTCTTTGGTGCATTTGGATCAATACCGGGTCCTGCGTTTTGAAAACTTCCAAATAATCCCATATAGCATACTCCTTTTGGTGGGAATCAGATCAGATTGACAAAAAATCGATCAGCACAGAGCCATGTCAATGCAGTATGCAGTGCGCCGCTGACAGGAATCAATGTTGCCCATGCAAGCCCTTTCAGCAGCAGCGTGCGAAGCTGTGTGCTGATATCGGGATCGGGCGCATGATGCAATAAATAGGCAGACAATTTTGTAGATAAACGGATGGCATCACGGGCTGCGGGCACCAGAATCAGCGTGGTAAAAAAACCATGAGGCAAAATCAAAATGCCGGTGAGCAGCAAGCCATGAAAAAAGCCATAGTGTGTAAAGCATTGTGCTGCAGAAAAGCCAATGGCAATACCATGAGATAGCAGCAGTGCAAGAATCCAAGGTTGTCCCATAGCAGAGCCGGCAGCCAATAAGATGCCAATCAGCACCAGCAAGGTAGGAAACACTGCTTGTACAAACAAATCCCATAAGGTACAGACATTGCCAAGCTGCACGCAAAATCCATGACTGCACCATAAGTGATCAATGCAGCCGGGCCATTGACAAAAGCAGACCGTGCCAATTGAGACACCGATCAGGATCCAAAGCAGCAGAGTGCGTTTGGCATTGAGACGGCGCTCCGAGCTTGTACGACAAGATAAAGTGCGATAAAACATATGATGAAACCCTTGCATAATAGCATCCCTCCAACACATCCTATGCGATGAGTGGGGTGATTATGCAAATGCAAAGCAGCGGGTATGGAAACCCGCCGCTATTGTCAGTGTTTGCCATCATGTCAAGCGGAATCTTATTGCTCAGGACGCTTTTCTCCTGCCAATGCATAGGCCCTGGCAGTACAGCTTTCGCAGCAGAGGCGAACCGTGTCTACCAGATCGCCTTCGCAAAGACGATCCAAACCGGCAAGGGTTGTGCCACCGGGTGAGGATACCATTTGAATCAACTTTTCGACCGAATAGCCCGAA
This sequence comes from Oscillospiraceae bacterium, assembly GCA_017532085.1. GTDB lineage: Bacteria > Bacillota > Clostridia > Oscillospirales > Ruminococcaceae > Firm-04. Next base: position 36,592 of record JAFXJT010000074.1, read on the forward strand.
TCGGTGAGCATTTTTGCTGACCCGATCATGGATTGCGCAAACAATCGGAGTGCGACATTTGCATCAATCCCCTCAGCAGCAGCGTAATCCAGAAAGCCCTTGGCAAAGAGGTACAAAAACGCAGGACTGCTGCCGTTAACGGCAATAATCTCTTTCATTTTTTGTTCAGGAATTTCCTCTGCCACACCGCAGGAGGAAAACATAGTCATCGCGAGAGAAAACTCCGCATCTGTGATGCCGTTGCAGCGAGCCAATGCCGATGCACCTTCGCCAAGCATCAAGGGGGTATTGGGCATCACCAGAATGATTCTGGCATCGGGAATGGTGTGCAAGCGAATAAAATCTGCAGTGATGCCCGCACAAATCGAAATAATAACCTGTTCCTTACGGATAGTGAGATGCTGCAAAACATCTGCAAGCATTTGCGGCTTTACTGCCAGCACCAAATAATCGGAAGCATCTGAGAGAGCCTGTGCGCTTTCGCAGACGGTAACACCGATTCGATGCAATGCTTCGTGTTTTTCGGGATTGACATCAAAGGCCAGCAGCTGAGATACAGTGCCCTCTTTACAAAGCGTAGAACCGGCAAGACCCTGTAACATGGCAAAGCCCATATTACCGGCGCCAAGGAATCCGATAGTCATGTTATAAAACTTCCTTTCAGTCGGAAATATCAGATCGCTGCTCGCCGCTTGCCAAACACAATCTCATAGGCTTTCAGGATGCAGGGCAGGATCAATGCGATCAGCAGCAGATCAATCGGCAGCTCGATCAGATTTTTAGCGATTCTGGCATAAATCGCAGCTTGCAGCGAAGACTCACTTGCCAAAAAGCCGTAATGATAATTAGCAGCGGTATTGCAGATGAGGTTGATGATGACAACATCCAATGTTCTGGCAAGAAACAACCGCAGCAGAAACAGATTTGGTATTTTGCGATAGGCAATCATACCGTAAAGCAGTCCTTGTGCTGCGCCGATCAGTACATATAGCGGTAAAAAACCGCCATCCGGAAAGGCGATATATCCGATGATATCGCAAAGTGCACCGGCAAAAAAGCCGACAACCGGACCATACAGCATACCGATAGAAGCGATGGCAAGAAAGGCAAAGTTGATTTTAGCAAAGCCTAGGTGGATGGTCTGGCTTTCAATGACCATAGAAACGGCAATCAGCAGACCGGTCACCAGAACACAGCGCAGATCAGAAAGCTCTTTGACAGAGCTGTGGAAGGAATTGAGAAAACGTTTCATAATAAATACACTCCTTTGAACATTGGCTAATGCACAAAGGAGTGTGTAAGCTCACTTTATGCGTCAGCGGGATGCGAAGGCTGTATCGCAAGAGCATGCTTTCGCATCCTCTTTTCGTCCGACCGGCAACTCCCCGTCCGGTTCGGCACTTTACGCATAGCCTTCTACTCTGAAGCTTGTAACAGAGCAAACGAATGGAACACAATATTCTCAGATGCTGATGACATCGGAGAGACGATAAAGATCTTCCTCAAAGGGCTTGGTCATCTTCAGTGCTTCATGGATATCATAATCCACCAGCTGATTACCACGCACACCGATAACACGGTTGCCAATCCCCTTTTCCAGCAGCTCGACAGCATAATGACCCATCTGGCTTGCCAGTACACGGTCGCGCACGGTAGGAGAACCGCCGCGCTGTACGTGACCCAGAATGGTTGCACGAGCCTCAATGCCGGTTTTTTCTTGGATATACTTTGCAATTTCAGAAGAACCGCCAATGCCTTCTGCTACAATGATGATGAAGTTCTGCTTGCCCAACATTCTGGTCTTGAGCATTTTATCGCAAATCTCATCCAGATTGTAGTTCATTTCAGGGCAGAGCACTTCGGTAGCGCCGCAGGCAACCGCCGTATTCACAGCGATATATCCTGCATGACGACCCATAACTTCAACCACAGAACAGCGATCGTGGCTGTGAGAGGTGTCACGGAGCTTGTCAACCAGCTCCATAACAGTATTCATAGCGGTATCATAACCGATGGTAAAATCGGTGCTGGAAATATCATTATCAATTGTGCCGGGAATGCCGATGCAGGGGATGCCGCGTGCAGAAAGATCGCCTGCGCCACGGTAGGAGCCATCGCCGCCGATGACAGCCAGTCCTTCAATGCCCATTTCCTTACAGGCTTTTACAGCCTTTTGAAGACCCTCTTCGGTTTTAAATTCGGGGCAGCGTGCAGTAAAGAGCAAAGTGCCGCCTCTCTGAATGATAGAGGATACGGAACGGACATTCATATCAAACACATCGCCGTTGATGAGACCGTTGTAACCTCTGCGGATACCAACGACCTCCATTCCCTTATAAAGAGCGGTACGAGTGACTGCACGAATTGCAGCATTCATGCCCGGTGCGTCACCGCCGCTTGTCAATACACCAATTTTTTTCATAAATTCCTCCTACAAAAAAAGAATTGCATCGGCATTTTGAAAATGCCATAGAAACTCTACTATATACTATTTTACTACTTTTCCGAATTTTGTCAAGAGGGGATTTCGCTTTTTTCTTCGAAGCGGACTTTTTCACAGAAAGCCACTTGTTCTATCGTTGTTTCTTATGTAAAATGCAAAAGCAAATCAGTCTAAAACAGTGCTGTATCTTGTGAAAATGAGATACAGCACTGTGCAGTCGATATCATTTTGCTTACAGGTGCTCAATTAAACCTGCAAGATACATCAGAATAGCAGCAGTATCGCCGGCATCGAGTCCGGCCATGCCATCACATTCCGCATTCACAACGCCCTCAGCCGTAATGGAAATAGAGGTATCCTCTGCTACATAACGGCTCAGCAAAACCACA
>JAFXJT010000075.1 GCA_017532085.1 Oscillospiraceae bacterium
ATGTGGTACAGTATATGGGTCGAAGCGGATATGCAAGCTCTGATTTTATTACCGTGAATCAATAGCCGTTGATCGTCATTTGATCAATAATAGTACGGAAGATGGGTGCTGCAGATTCGTTTCCATAGCCGCCGTTTTCCACAAATACTGTGACAGCATATCGAGGAGTATCTGCGGGGAAAAAACCGGTAATCCAGCCATGGCACAGCTCATGCCCCTCTGCATCATATTGACCGGTCTGTGCAGTTGAAGTTTTTCCGCCTGCTGTGGTATACATGGGACGGCCGTTTGCTTCTTTGGCGTTGGTCAGCGCAGAGGTCATCATGCATTGCAGCGTATTGGCCGTTTCCTGCAACATGACGCGTCTGCTATTGGCTTGTGTGTTATTCATCAACGTTTTTCCATCTTCTGTCATACCCAACAGCAGCCTTGGTGTTACGGCTACCCCATCATTGGCAATACAGACTGTCATTGCAGCAATCTGCAGCGGAGTTGCCAGCAGTTTACCTTGACCGAAGGAAAAATTCGCTTTCTCAGCTTCAATATGCAATTCCTCTTCAGTTTGCAAAACACCGGCTGCTGATTGAATGCCATTTGCAAGAAAGATACCCTGTCCGAATCCAAAGGCTTCTGCCATATCATACAGACGCTCAGTGGATAGCAGTCTGCTGATAGAGATAAAATAGGGATTGCAGGATACCATTAAAGCAGATTGCAGATCCAGCAGACCATGTCCGTTGTAATTATGGCAGCGAAATGTCTGTCCGTAAATATCAATCTTACCGCTGCAATCATACATATAACCATTGGTAAAGCCTTGTTCCAGAGCGGTTGCTGCAATAACCAGCTTGAAAATCGAACCCACGTTATAGGCACACAGGTTCCGATTCAAAAACGGTGCATTTTCATCATCCAGATAGTCCGCAAGATGATCGGGATCATATACAGGCAGACTTGCCATAGCACGCAGATCGCCTGTTGTGACATCCATTACAATAGCAGCAGCGCCTGTTCCTTCAGCCTGCTGCAAAGCATCCTCTGTGATCAGCTGTATTTTGCGATCCAAAGTGGTAACAATGCCTCCGTTTTCTGATCCGTCGTGAATCGGTGAGGAGGCAAGACCGGGCAGCATCGTACCGACACCATCGACAGTACAATGCATGACAGCCATCTGATCGCAGGAGGAAAGCCAATCGGCATAAGCAGCTTCCAGACCTGCTACACCTTTTCCGTTTTGCCGATAGCCGATCAGATGCTGAGCAATCCGAGTTCCTGTGGGATTATCGCTGCCTTGGAGCACCCAGATAGTATCCTGAGAGATCTCCGGATCGGTAATCTCACAAACAAACGGTGTCCCCCGCTGCAAGTCGGTATAAAACTGTTCTCTGTCGCAAAGCTTTGTAAAGATTGCCGCCACAGCATCCTGTGTCGGATGCACAACAGCGTAATAGCGTTTCTGTGTATTGGTGAGCCGTTCAAAGCGATGATCATAGATCGTACCCGTAGATAAGGGAATCGTAAGGGTATAGCTGCTTTGCTGCTGTCGAACCTGCAGCGTTTCGTGATCGGTCATGATTGTGCAAAGCTGATAGAGAATCAGTGCAGTTGCACCAACAAACCCAATGACAATACAACGCAGACGGGAACTCGATGTTCTCATAATACCTCCAAAGGATGAGAGTCTTTTCATACAGTGTTGGCATTATTTGAGAAACTATACGAAGGATGTGCATACAATTTATGTCTGAAAACAAAAAAACGGAGGGCAATTCACCCTCCGTTTTTTATGAATCAATCAGAATGCAAAGGAGCCGGAAAGATAGTCATCGTCAACGACATAATACACCATGCCCTCGGAAGCATTCACATACACCGAAAGATTCTTGATATCCTTAACCGAATGACCCTTTGCCTCCCAATCCTCTTTTGCACGAGCAATCAGTGCTTCGGAAGATGCAGACTTATCACCCAGCTCGATGGTAACCTGTGTTGTTGCTGCAGCTTTTCTGGTGCAGGTTCTTGTGGATTTGGTTTCCTTGGTCGCAGTCTTGGCAGTTGCCTTAGGAGCTGCCTCAGCAGTCTTCTTAGCAGACTTGCGAGTGGTCTTCTTGACAGGAGCCTCTTCCACAACAGCAGGTGTTGTATCGGGAATCAAGGTTGCAGCAGGTTCCACTACTGCTGTATCCTGCATGGGTTTCTTCTTGGTAGTTGCCATAATCGTATTTCTCCTCTCCAAATGAGCCGAATTACTGTTCCGGATTGATTGCGTCCTTCAGTGCCTTACCGGCTCTGAATGCGAGTACATTGCAAGGCTTAGTAGTCATAGGCTCCTTGGTGCGGGGGTTGATGCACTGCTTGGACTGACGCTGACGAATCTCAAAAGTACCGAAACCGGCAATAGAGATCTTCTCGCCTGCAACCAGAGCCTCAGTGATAGCATCCAGTACCAGGTTCAAAGCCTTATCGGCATCCTTCTTAGTGCAGTTCTCTTTTGCTGCGATTGCAGCAACCAGGTCGTTTTTCTTCATTGTGGGTTCCTCCTAAAACAAAATCTTATGTCATTATATAACGAAAAATCACCATTTGTCAATTCATTTTTAATTTTTCAGACTTTTATATCAGAAACACCATGAATTGAGGCTAAAACTTGGCGATATTACCATATAAAACGCCTTAAAAACGGCGTTTTCGCAGTGTGAATTACAGCAAAGTAGCGCGCAGACTTTCGCCGGAAAGCGGAGACAGATAAGCAGGTGGAATATCAAAAACAGTTTTGCAGCCGGTGTTTCCTTCCTTTGCAAGACGTGCTGCTGCACGGGCATAGGCAATCAATACGCTGGTTGTGAATTCGGGATTGGAATCCAGCTTAAGGCTATATTCGATCAGATGCTTATGCTCATGATCGGCACCGGTTGTACCGCTGCGCATCACGAATCCGCCATGGGGAATCTCGCTATGATTGTTTTTGAGTTCTTCAGCTGAAATGAAATGCACAATGGTATCATAATCTGCAAAATAGTTTTCCATGGTACGGATCTCTTGCTCAATCCGTGCAAGATCGGCATCCGGCTCTGCAACAACAAAGCATTCACGCAGATGCTTTTGTCTGGTTGTCAGTTCGGGCTGAGAGCCGCTGCGGACCGCTTCCATGGCAGCATCAATGGGAATGGTATACTGTCTTGCATCCACAACACCTTTTACGCGGCGAATCGCATCGGAATGTCCCTGGCTGATGCCCTTGCCCCAGAAGGTATAATCCTTACCATCCGGCAGAATGCAATTGCCGTAAAGACGTGCAAGAGAAAACATACCGGGATCCCAGCCCACAGAAATCAGCGCTACATGACCGGTGTTTTTCGCAATAGCATCCACAGCAGTGAAATGCTTTGGGATGTTGGCATGGGTATCAAAGCTGTCCACAACATTGAACATTGCCGCAAGTTCCGGTGTTTGGATCGGCAGATCGGTTGCAGAGCCGCCGCAAATGATCAAAACGTCAGCATCCTGCTGATGCTCAGCCAGTGAATCATAGGTATAAACAGGAATCTGTTCCGTTTGCAGCTTCACGGAATCAGGATTTCTACGTGTTGCAACAAAGGCGAGTTGCATATCGGGATTGCTGCGTATTGCAAGCTCAACGCCTTTGCCCAGATTGCCGTATCCGACAATACCGATTCGTAATGGATTCATACAGTTACCTCCTTAATCATTCAATGTTAACTATTATATACCAATTTGAGCGATTTGTCAAACAAAACAAAGATGATTTGCAAAAAGATTCCCATCGGTTTTCTTGACAAATTTTGTGAAACGGGGTATAATATACGTGATGAAAGCTTTGCTTGTGTTAATTTTGGAAATTGGGAGATTATGTCATGCGAATCAAAGTTGTTGCAGACAGTACCTGTGATCTTTCACAGGAATTGATCGAAAAATATCAGATTGAAATCATACCTCTTTATGTGACACTGGACGATAAATCCTATCTGGATGGCATCGAAATTCATGCTGCGGATATTTTTCGTCATGTCAGCGCCGGCGGCGCATTGCCAAAAACATCTGCAATTCCTGTGGCAACTTACGCAGAAGTGTTTGAGCGCTTGCTGAAAGAGCATGATGCCTTAATCTGTTTGACCATCGGATCCAAATTCTCCAGCTGCTATCAGAATGCCTGTATTGCGGCAAATTATAATCCAAGGATTTCGATTGTGGATTCCAAGAATCTGTCTACCGGCTTTGGTCATGTGGTACTGCAGGCTGCGATACGTGCCAGAACGGATATGACGCATGCTATGATTGCTGATCTGATGGAGCTTGATGTCATTCCAAAGGTCGATGCGAGCTTTATTGTTGACCGGCTGGATTATCTTCACAAAGGCGGCAGATGTTCCACCATCGCTGCATTGGGAGCCAATTTGCTGAAGCTGAAGCCTTGTATTGCCGTACAGAACGGTGAAATGCGTGTTGTAAAAAAATACCGTGGAAGTTTTACAAACTGCGTGTCACAATATGTAAAAGATCGATTGACAGAATCTGATCGGATTCGAAAAGATCGCATTTTTATTACTTACACCCAAGCCGAGGAAGAAGCGCTTCAAGCGGCAAGAGATGGTGTACAAGCTGCCGGTTCCTTTGATGAGGTTGCCGAAACGGTTGCAGGCTGTACGGTTTCCAGTCATTGTGGACCGAATACCTTAGGTGTTTTGTTCATTTATAAGTGACAAAGTGCGGCGTTTTGCCGCACTTTTCTTCTGATTTTAATCGGTAGAAATGAGGAATATCATGGATATTTCAGTGATTCTTGACCAACTGATCCGATTATTTCTGATCTTATGCTTCGGCGCAGTACTTGCAAAAATCGACATTCTGGATACGCATACAAAACAGAAGCTGACAAAGCTTATGCTCTATGTCACAACACCGCTGATGATACTCGATGCATTCAATGATCGTCTGGCGATGATGCAATCTGAGAATATGGCAGAAAGCGGTGTTAGTGTATGGTATTTGTTTGCTGTATCGGGCGGATTCTATCTTGTGATGACCCTGCTGGCATGGATTACGGTGCATCTTATGAAAATGCCCAAAGCAAACAGGAGTCTGTATACCTTCATGACCATTTTCGGCAATGTAGGCTTCATGGGATTCCCTGTTGCACTTGCCGTATGCGGCAATGAAGGCTTATTTTATGCAGCGATCTTAAACTGTGTGTTCAACATTCTGATTTACACTGTAGGTGTTGTGATGATGGCCGGTGGAAACACAACAGAGCATCAAAGTGCATGGAAAATGATGCAGCCGAAAAAACTCTTGTTCACACCGGGTGTTCTATGCTGTGCTGTGGCAGTTATCCTGTTTTCTTTTCGAATTGCATTGCCCGGCATACTGGCTGATACCTTTGATACGCTGGGAGGACTCACCTCTCCCCTTGCAATGCTGGTTGTAGGCGCAAATCTTGCAGGCATGCCATGGAAAAAAATGTTTACCGACTATCGTTTGAATGTCTATACTCTGGTAAGACAACTCGTCATTCCGTTGTGTATGTGGCTGCTGATCCGAATTTGCATCACCAATGAGATTCTTGCATCGGTACTGCTTCTGATGGCAGCTATGCCCATTGCCAATATGGCTGCATTGTTTGCAACGGAATATAAAGCAGATGAAGCATTGGCATCGCAGGCAATATTTGTCACAACGCTGTTTTCATTGTTTTCCTTACCGCTTATTGTCTGGATTTGCAGCACATGGATTCCTTTGGGATAAGCAGAGCTCTTATTGTTTCGGCTTGATTTTAGCCCAGTATTCCTTTGCTGCCTGTTCTTGACGGTTATCACCGTATTCATAATAAACCCGATCACGCAATGTATCCGGCAGATATTGCTGCTGCACATAATGATTGGGATAATCATGGGGATAGCGATAATGCTGTCCCTTTTTTGCTGCATCCGCACCATCGAAATGGACATTTTGCAGACAGCGGGGAAAATCACCGGATAAACCGGCACGAATATCGGTCAGTGCACGATCCACAGCCAGATATGCGCTGTTGGATTTGGGTGCTGTTGCCAGCAGAATCACAGCGTTTGCCAGCGGGATTCTTGCTTCCGGCATACCCAGCTGCAAGGCAGAATCCACGGCGGCTTTCACAATCGGAATTGCCATGGGATAAGCGAGCCCCACATCTTCCGAAGCGATTACCAACAATCGACGGCATATGGATAACAGATCTCCGGCTTCCATAATCCGTGCCGCATAGTGAATGGCAGCATTTTCATCTGATCCCCGAATGGATTTCTGCAGCGCAGAAAGCAAATCATAATGCTGATCGCCTTCCCGATCATACCGCATATTACTGCGCTGTGTCAGACTTTGTACGCCTTCCGTATCCACAAGAATTCCCTGTTCCGTATGCTGACCCGAAAGCACAGCCAGCTCAACGGTATTGACCGCTTTACGAACATACCGCCGCAGCCTGCGGCAATATAAGGAATCACACTGTCATCATATCGAATCGGGGTATCCAGTTCCTTTGCAAGAAAATCAAATGCTCTTGTAATGGCAGGTTGGATTTCCTGCGCTGTAACCGGTTTGAACTCAAATACCGTACATCGGCTGATGATTGCGTTGAATACTGCAAAATAGGGATTCTCGGTGGTGGAAGCAATCAGCGTTACACTGCCGTTTTCGATATATTCTAACAAACTCTGCTGTTGCTTTTTATTCAGATATTGGATCTCATCCAGATACAGCAAAATGCCATTGGATCCAAATAACGATCCGCTTTCCTGCAATATTTCCCGGATATCGCCCACCGAGGCAGTTGTGCCGTTGAGCTTATACAGGCGCAAATCGGTTTGTTCGGCAAGGATACGTGCAAGTGTTGTTTTTCCGACACCCGAAGGACCATAAAAGATCATGTTCGGTATCTTGCCCGATTCCACAATGCGGCGCATCGGTCGATTGCTGCCGAATAACTGGGGTTGTCCTACCATTTCGTCAATGGAACGTGGACGCAGTCGTTCTGCTAAAGGTATCATATCCGAAGCCTCCTTGTAAAAGAGCGGTGTATTCTCACAAAGAGAGTACACCGCTTGCTAATCACTCTTTAGGATTGTGCTGCAATTCGCTGGGAGAAGATGCCTTGAACAATACCGCCAAACGAGCCGTCTGTCAGCATCGGAGGCATCTTACAACGCATTATTGCTTCATTCCGCAGCAGATCTTGTATTTCTTACCACTGCCACAAGGACAAGGCTCATTGGGTCCTATTTTCTTTTTGGCAGTAGCACGAGCAGTAAAGCTGCCATCGCCTGCACCTGCATTGGGCGCATCAGGCTTTGCGACCTGCTCACGCTCAGGTGCGCGGTTATCGGGCAAACGGATGGTCAGCAGCAGACGGACAGTCTCCTCACGGATTGTCTCAATCATCGCGTCGAACATCGCAAAGCCTTCATAGCGATATTCAATCACGGGATTATGCTGTGCCATACTGCGCAGACCAATACCACGGCGCAGTTCATCCATATCATCATTATGACTCATCCACTTGGTATCTACGATTTTCAGCAATACCACACGTTCCAGCTCACGAAGCTCTTCCCGTCCGATGGTATTTTCACGCATATTGTAGACAGCAAGTGTACGCTCTGTCAGCATTTTGACAATATCATCACGGCTGGTGCTGCGGATCTTTGCGTCATCCCATTCAAAATCCTCGGGAACCGTAACCCAATCCATGAAATACTCACGCAGACCAATGAGATTCCAGCTATCTTTATCCACATCATCGGCAAGATACTGATATACGGTATCATGCATCAGCTCTTTGATCATGTTGATAATATAGGCATGGAGATCCTCGCCATCCAACACCTTACTGCGCTGACCATAAATGATCTCACGCTGTTTGCTCATAACATCATCATAATTGAGCACGTTCTTACGGGTTGCAAAATGTCTTGCTTCCACCTTCTTCTGGGAGGACTCAATGATCTTGGTAAGCATCTTGCTTTCGATCGGGATATTCTCCTCCACATTCAGACGAGCCATCATATTCTCAAGACGTTCACCGGCAAACACACGCATCAGATCATCTTCCACGGAGAGGAAGAATCGGCTTTCGCCGGGATCGCCCTGTCGGCCGGCACGACCACGCAGCTGATTATCAATACGGCGGGACTCATGTCGCTCAGTACCCAGAATATACAGACCGCCGGCTTCTTTGACAGCAACCGCACGCTCCTTGACCTCGGCATCGAATTTGCTGTACAAGGAACGATATACCTCACGAGCAGCAAGGATTTCCGCATCATTGGTATCCGCAAAGCCTACGGCTTCGGTAATAATCTCCTCAGGGATTTCCCGTTTGCGCATTTCGGCTTTTGCAAGAAACTCTGCATTACCGCCCAGCATGATATCAGTACCACGACCTGCCATGTTGGTAGCGATGGTGACCGCACCAAGCTTACCGGCTTGTGCAACGATCTCGGCTTCCTTAGCATGATATTTTGCATTCAGCACCTCATGCTTGATACCACGGCGATGAAGCATTTTAGAAAGCAGTTCCGATTTTTCAATGGAAATGGTACCAACCAGAACCGGCTGTTTTTTCTCATGACAAGCAAGGATCTGATCAATGATTGCGGCGTATTTTGCACTTTCTGTGCGATAGATGACATCCGTCTGATCCTTACGGATAACAGGACGGTTCGTGGGAACCGCAATGACATCGAGCTTATAGATCTCCTTAAACTCGTCCTCTTCGGTCATAGCAGTACCGGTCATACCGGAAAGCTTCTTGTAAAGACGGAAATAATTCTGGAAGGTAATAGTTGCAAGCGTTTTGGATTCGTTCTTGACTTTTACGCCTTCCTTTGCTTCGATTGCCTGGTGCAGACCGTTGTTATAGCGTCTGCCCAGCATCAGACGGCCGGTATTTTCATCCACAATGATAATCTCGTCATCCTTGACAACATAGTCGATCTCATTGTGCATAACGCCGTGTGCATTGATCGCCTGATTGATATGATGCAGCAATGTCATATTATCGGCATCCATCAGATTCTCGACAGCAAAGTAGCGTTCTGCCTTCTGCACACCACGACGCGTTATGGTTGCGGATTTTGCCTTTTCATCAATGATATAGTCATAATCCTCAAAGCTTTCGTCCTGATCCTGCTTCTCATCCATTTCTACAATGGTAATGGGAGTAAGGGTACGAGCGAACTTGTCGGCACGTTCATAGAGATCCGTAGACTTATCACCCTGACCGGAGATGATCAGCGGTGTTCTTGCTTCGTCAATCAGAATGGAATCCACCTCATCGACGATCGCAAAGTTCGGTGCACGCTGTACACGGTCTTTTTTATAAATAACCATGTTATCGCGCAGATAGTCGAAACCGATCTCATTGTTGGTAGCATAAGTGACATCACAGTTATAGGCGGCACGGCGCTCATCATTGTTGAGTCCGTGCAGAATGCAGCCTACTGTCAGACCCAGAAAACGCAGCACCTTGCCCATTTCATCGGATTGTGTTTTGGCAAGGTAATCGTTGACCGTAACAACATGAACACCTTCGCCGGACAAACCGTTCAGATAGGAAGCTACACAAGCAACCAGTGTTTTACCTTCACCGGTACGCATTTCGGCAATACGACCCTGATGAAGCACGATCGCACCGATAATCTGTACAGGGAACGGCTTTTTGCCCAGAATACGATCTGCTGCCTCACGAACGGTAGCAAGTGCTTCCGGCAGGATATCGTCCAAGGTTTCACCGTTGGCAAGACGCTGTCTGAATTCCAGTGTCTTTGCTTTGAGCGTGGTATCGGACATACCCTTATATTCGTCATCCAATGCAAGAACCTTTTGCTTGAGAGGTTCGATTCTTGCAAGCTCCTTTTCACTGTAAGAGCCAAAGATTCTATCAAATAAACTCATGGAAAAACCGCCTTTTTGAATCAGTATTTACGAAAGGGTTCTGCAGCAGGATTTGCTGCAAACCAATATTTTCATACCCTTTCAGTTTACAATATATCCGTGAATTTGTCAATAGCTTTGCAGAAATTTTACAGAAAGCTGTTTTTAAGCAAAATTCAACAAAACGTGAAGTGCCGTGCATTTTTTTACAATGATCTGATCTCAGAGGATGCATCAGCATCGTAGGAATCGTTATGAAGCCATTGTTCAATGAAATACTTGGGTCTTGCTTTGGATTCGAGATAGATTTTTCCGATATACTCACCAATAATGCCGATAGCAAGCAGCTGGAGACCGCCAATCATCCAGACAGATGCGGCAATGGAAGTCCAGCCGGGAACCGTATGGCCTGTGAAATGGCGGACCAAAAAGTATCCCAGCATCAACAGACTGACCATAAAGATCAAAAATCCCAGCGAGGTAATCAGGCGGATCGGCTTAATAGATAAGGAAGTGATACCTTGCATGGCAAAGGCAAGCATTTTTTTCAGCGGATATTTGGATTCGCCGGCAAAACGCTTGGCTCTCTCATAATATACCGTTGTAGAGCGATAGCCGATCATGGGAACAATGCCTCTTAAAAAGAGATTGACCTCCTTATACTGTGACAGACCATCCAATGCACGCTGACTCATCAGGCGATAATCGGCATGATTATAGACCACATCCACACCCATCATGGACATCATTTTATAAAAGCCCTGTGCCGTTGAACGCTTGAAAAAGGAGTCGGTTTTCCGTGCACTGCGGACACCGTATACCACATCATAGCCCTCAAGAAACCGCTCAACCATAGCGTCAATGGCATTGATATCATCCTGCAGATCCGCATCCAAAGAGATAGCGGCATCACAATGGGTTCTGACCGTCATCAGACCTGCAAGCAAAGCATTCTGGTGTCCTTCATTGCGGGAAAGCTTAATGCCTTCAAAGAATTCGGGTTGGGTATTGTGATATGCTTCAATCATTTCCCATGTACGGTCTTTGGATCCATCATCGACAAATACCGCACGGCTTTGTTTGGTAATCATCCCCTTTTCCATCAATGCACTGAGCTTTTCCGCCAGCCGCTTGGTGGTTTCAGGCAACACCGCTTCTTCATTATAGCAAGGAATTACAAGATAAACAGTTTTCATGGTATCGTTCTTTCTATCCAATCATTCGGGTTGCATTACGAGCGTTTTGAAATGCTCGCCGCGTTCTTCAAAATTACGATAGTGATTATAGCTTGCAGCTGCCGGGGACAGCAACGCAATCCGACCGGGAGCTGTGATCTGCTTAGCCAGTGCAACAGCCGCCGGCAGATCCTCGGCATACCGGATTCTGTCGGTGAACGTGCCACCATACGACTTGGCTTCCTGGGCAATGCGTTTTCCGGAATCAGACATCAGGATAATATTCGGGACAGACGCATCGGCAAGATAAGCTAGGAGCGCATCGTAAGAGATGCCGCGATCCATGCCGCCAATGAGCACAGTATCTGTATCCGGCAGACTGTTAAGCGCTTGGATACAAGTTTCGCAGGCTGTGGAAATAGAATCATCCACCCATCGGATACCATGATAGCAGCCAATTGGTGTCAGTCGGTGAGGCAATGGCGTAAAGGTAGCAATGGCTTCCGTGATTGCTTCGGAAGAAGCCTGCTGCATACGGGCAAGTGCATATACGACTGCACAATTGAGCCGATTATGCTTACCGGTGAGCGTCATAGTCTCCGGCAGCAGCAGAGATTCCTTTCCGAATCGTAGGGTATTCTCATTATGCAGGGAGATATCAGCTGCGTCATTCTCCATTGCCAAGCGAAGTACTGTGGCTTTGGTATCTCCATCGGCAGGAAGACCCTGCTGTCCGCAGATCAGAATATCACCTATCTGTTGATAACGATAAATATTTTCTTTGACATATGCGTAATAGTCAAAGGTGCCGTAATGATCGAGATGCTCCTCAAACAGATTGAGGAATACGGCGATTTTCGGAGAAACATGAATATATTCCAATTGGTGTACACCGATCTCCAGAACAATCACAGTTTCCGGAGTGATCTGTTCATAGAGATCCGCCATAGGAATTCCGATATTGCCGCCGAGCACCGATGGGATACCGGCTGTCAGCAAGGTATGATGCAACAGCGATGCGGTGCTGGATTTTCCTTTGGTACCGGTAATACCAATACACTGATCGCGATACGCAGATAAAAACAGCTCAGTCAGTGAGGTAACCTGACAAGGCAGTGTCTCCGGATTATTCTGCAATACGATTCCGGGACTTTTGAACACCAGATCATATTGTGTCATAGCATTTTGGTAATCGCTGCCGATATGCAGTGCTGCCTGCTCCGGCGGATCGGCAATCGGATTCTGATCTGCAATACCCAAAGCAGCATAGCCGCCTGCCTGTTGAATGCGTCGATATAGTGCACGACCCTCTCTGCCGTATCCAAGCAGAAGAACACGTTTTTGTGCAATGCGTTTTGATAATTGCTGCAACAGCATAGAATTGATTCACTCCTTAGATGCAACACAATCCAATAGCGCAGTGGCGCCAATGGCTCTGACTGCCAATACGTGACAAGCATTCTCTCCCAGAACAGCGTTCATTTCCTTACAGAAATGTGCACAGTCTTCCAGCGGAACATATGCCTGTACCGTACCGGCAAATCCGCCGCCATGTACCCGATATGCGCCCTTGCCGGCAAGAAGCTGTTCGCATAAGGCAAGGGTAAGACTGACTGCCTGCTGCTGAGGCTTATGACAAGCATAGATATTTTGTAAAGCAGAAACAGAAGAACGTCCCGAAGCGGTTACCAAAGAAAGATAATCGTCAAACCGCTGCGCTTTCAGCGCTTGAATCTGTCGGGAGACTCTTGCATGATCCGCATAAAAATGAATCGCACGCATCACTGCACGATCGCCGCATTCAGTACGCAGCTTCGGGAGATTTGACCAAAACAGTGCAGGATCGGTATCTCGCAGCACATCTGCCCCCAAAGCCTTGGCGATAGCCTTCATTTCCGCCGGGATTGCAGCATATTCGTCTGTCAGATCCGCATGATCTCCACCTGTATCGATGATACAGAGTGCATAGCCTTCCTTTGTTAAATCCAATGTGACCTGTTCAAATTGGGGCTTCTGCGGATCGGCAAAATCAATGGCAACAACGCCGCCCAAAGCACAAGCCATCTGATCCATTAAGCCGCAAGGCTTTCCAAAATATACATTTTCAGCATATTGCGCAATCATGGCAAGTTCAGTGGGAGAAAATCTGTTCTGCGCAGAAAAATCATTGCAGATGGTACCGATCATCACCTCAAACGCCGCTGATGAGGACAATCCGCTGCCTTTGAGCACGGCAGATGTCATATAGGCAATGAAACCACCGACAGGCTGTCCGAGAGCTGCAAAGCGAGCAGCTGTACCGCGAATCAGGGCAGCAGATGTTCCCTGCTCCTCATTACGGCAGTCCAGATCCGACAGAGCAATACGTTCCGGTGCATAATCCTCAGAGAGAAGATAGATTTCATTGGTATCGATCGGTGCGGCGACTGCCAGAATATCCAAGCTGACACCGGCTGCAAGTACGCTTCCGTGCTGATGATCGGTGTGATTACCGCCCAGCTCGGTTCTGCCGGAGACAGAAAAAATCTGCACACCGATTGCCTCATAGTCCTTACAATCGGAATGCTGCTGTGCATACAGCCGAATAAAATCATCCAGAGCTTTATGGATTCTTGCACGATATGGAACCAGTGCATTGCCGGAGCAGCCATACAAAAGTGACAGTGTTTTGTCCAGTGCGCCGGTATCAAGCAGCTGACGGATGGTTTGAATGGGATGTATTGTGGACAGCATCGGGGAATGACCTCCTTCTGGCTATCTTTTTCACCACTACACATTATATCGCAAGACAGGAAAAATAGCAAGCAGCCGCAATGTATTTAGGCTATTTCCACAAATCCGCAGAACAAATCACGATTCTTTTGGCAACAAAACAAAGACCGTGTGAACTCCAAAGAATCCACACGGTTTGTAGGGATCATTGCCATCCAAGCCAGGAACGGATGAAATCTGTCAGTTTTTCGGCTGCTTTGGCGTGTGTTGCTGCACTGGGATGCCAATCTACCACATATCCATCCTCAGCAGACTGTACGGCAAAGCGCATACTGTTGATATTGTTGTCGCCGGTTTCTGTGCGGTATTGTGCAACCGCAAGCTCCATGGAGCTGCATAGGGTATCTCCCATAATTCCCAATGTACAGAGAATCGGCGTATCGGGATTCTTCTGACGAATCGTTTTCAGAAATGCCACATAGCCATCCATGTATTCCTGCTGCCGAGCACTGTCATTACCGGTATAGGAAGCATCATTGGTACCGAGATTGACAACAATCAGATCAGGCGCTGCGGAAAATGTCCAAGGAATATCCTGGGGCTTCTTTTTCTGCTCCAGCACACCGTAGCTGAACCCCAGCTTATCATAATATTTCGGTACAAGCTGTGTTTTATTGCGTTCACTATTATTGGTATATCCGGAAACAATACCATGGCCACTGAAGGAAACCATACTGTAATCTGCTTGCAGCGCTTCTGCAGTCAGATATGCATAAGTACGGGTTGCATTTTCGGTCATTGTCCGAAAGCCGCCGTTGATATTTTCATCATCGACGCCATAACCGCAGGTAATGGAATCACCGATAAACTCAATGGTATGGGCTTTGGAAGCAGCCGGCAGAATGCCTTCTTTTGCAGTCACGGTAATATCCTTGATGCCAAAAGAAGATTGTGCCGCCTCCGATAATTTGATCACACGCACTTCGGCATGCTGAATGGTATCTGCATGCAGTATGGTAATTTCTGTTTCTGCATTGATTACCTGTGCATCCATGATCTGCTGATCATTCAGATAAACAGCATAGCGTGCAGCAGCGTTGCTTATGAAATGCTGCGAATCTCCTACCAGTGTGATGGAACAATCGGTGCCTTCAAAGGTAAAGGCAATTCCGCTGCCGGAATGAGAGCACCAAAGTGTTTTGGTGTCTTCGTGATAATAAGTACGTCCAATTTGCTTAACATTGGCAGCAATGGGTGCATAAACATCCATGAAAGGATCATTCTTATGAAACAGAGCATCCTTCTTGGCAAGCAGCAGGTCCATTGCATTGATCTTTTTATTCTGATCCAGATCCAAAACTTCAAATTCTTTTTTTGTCAGTGTGGTTTTGCCTGCCAGATATGCCTGAAGCTTACGAACCCGGGCGTTGGTTGCAACAGCAATGGGAATAACGGAAACGGCAGCAATCGCAAAGATTGTACCGCCGATTATCCAACCTTTCATTTTCATAGTTTCACACCTCATAACCTGATGATTGATCTGTTGAGCCGGTGCATCGGCAAACAGATTCATTATAGCAGAAGTTCTTGCAAAAATCAAACAAATATGCTATAATTTACAAAGTATTCAAAATTTCACCAGTCAGGAGGTCGTACCATGATTCCTATATCTGCACGACTGTTATGCTGTGCCTCCATGGTAAAGGGAGACTATGTCTGTGATATCGGAACGGATCATGCTTTGCTGCCGGTTTATTTGATCCGCAGCGGACGATGCAGCCGTGTATTGGCAACCGATGTCAAGCAGGGTCCCCTGCAGGCTGCTGCACAAACGCTCAAACGCTATGATCTTCTTGATACGATACAGCTTTGTCTTTCCGATGGACTTGCAAAGGTGCCCGATGCAGGCATCACCGATCTGGTAATTGCCGGAATGGGCGGTGAAACAATCCGTGATATTCTTAGCTCATCCAAAGCAAAATGGGTTCAACGCGGTACCAATCTGGTATTACAGCCTATGACCAAAGCAGAGCTGCTGCGCAGCTGGCTTGCCGAAAATGGCTTTGCTATTACAAGAGAAGCTGCAGTCCGTGATGTGCATCTTTATACGGTCATGCAGGCTTGTTACACCGGTCAGCCGCGAACGCTCACGGGAGTCGAAGCCTATGTAGGAAAGCTCAATATCGCTGAACCGCTTACAAGAATCTATATTTCGATTGTTTTGGAGCGGCTCGGAAAGCGTCTGGATGGTCTGACCACTTCCGGCGCGGACGAGGATGCTGCGGATGTCCGTGCATTGATCGACGGCATCAATCAGTGGATGCAACCATAAGGAGGAGCCACTATGAATCTGACTGTACAAGATATTTATCATGTTCTGGATGCTGCTGCGCCTTTTGCTTTACAGGAGTCCTATGATAATTCAGGATTGCTGGTGGGTGCTGCGGATGCTGCAGTGCATCATGTGCTGCTGGCTCTTGATATTACCATTCCGGTTGTGGAGGAGGCTGTTTCTTTGGGAGCAGATCTGATTCTTTCGCATCATCCGGTGATCTGGGGCGGACTCAAACAGATTGCACCGACACATCCTGTCTGGCATCTGATACAGCATAATATTGCAGCCATCTCCTCTCATACCTGTATGGATATTGCTCCGGAGGGCGTGAATGCGGTTCTTGAGCAGTTATTGCGTACCGGAATCGGCTTGCAGGGGGAAGCGAAAGGATTGCTTTCTCTTTCAGGCGGAAGAAATCTTGGACATTGCTGTGCACTGGAAAAAGAAACAACAGCCGAACTCCTTGCAAAAAGCCTTGAAACAGTGCTTGGCTGCAAGGGATTACGGTATTATACCAATGGGCAATCCATCCGAAAAGTTGCATGGTGCGGCGGCAGCGGCGGCGATCTGGTTGGCGCTGCACTGGCTTGTGGTGCCGATGCTTTGATTACCGGAGATGTCAAGCACAGTGAATGGTGTGAGGCACAAAACCGCAGCATGACCGTTATTGATTGTGGCCATTTCTTTACAGAGCAGCCCGTGCTTGCAAGATTCCACACCCTGCTGAAAGATGCCTTCCCATTGTTACAGATCACAGAAACAACAACACTGCAATCCTCTATTTATTCAGTATTATAAACATAAACCGACCTTTCAACAGACTGTCAGCACAGCTTCCAAGGTCGGTTTGTATTATAGAACAGCAAATTTCAAAAGAAAAAAGCCCGGAATTCACATTCCGGACTTTTCTTCACGACAAGGATATTTCCCCACCGCGTACTGGAGCGGATTACGAGGCTCGAACTCGCTACCTCCACCTTGGCAAGGTGGCGCTCTACCAGATGAGCTAAATCCGCATGATGGTGCCTCCGGTCGGAATCGAACCAACGACACGGGGATTTTCAGTCCCCTGCTCTACCAACTGAGCTAAAGAGGCATACGACCTGGATGGGGCTCGAACCCACGACCTCCGCCGTGACAGGGCGGCGTTCTAACCAACTGAACTACCAGGCCTTGCACCATTTTCGTTGCCGTCGAGAATTCCCTCAAGCAACGAAATTTATTATAAACCAATTTCGTGGAAAAGTCAATAGCTTTTTTATATTTTTTTGTAGTTTGTAAGAAATTTCCGTCGTTATCCATATGTCAGACGATTATTTGTGCATATCTGCTAATTCAAACCGTTTTCGCCATTCTTAGCAAATAACCGATAGACCGCAAGCTTCATGCTATTATGTTCAGGTTTTGTCAAGAAAGGATCTGCTGCAAGAATCTGAGCTGCAGCATTCTGCGTTTGGGCCACCAGAGGCATATCTCCTGTCAATGCAGTCTGCATCATGGGCGGAATTCCGTGCTGCGCATTTCCAAAGAAATCGCCCGGACCACGCAATTTCAAATCCTCCTCAGCGATGGTAAAACCGTTTGTGGTACGGCTCATAATTTTCAAACGCTCACGGCTTTCTTCATTTTTGCTGTCGGTTACCAGAATACAATAACTTTGTTGTGTTCCACGACCCACACGACCTCTGAGCTGATGAAGCTGTGCCAAACCGAATCGATCCGCATTTTCAATCAGAATGATGGTTGCATTCGGCACATCCACGCCAACCTCGACAACAGTGGTACAGACCAAAATATCCAGATTATGGGCTTTCATATCTGCCATAACCCTTTCTTTCTCGGCAGATTTCATTTTTCCGTGCAGCAAGCCGATCCGATATGCAGCAAAAGCGCCATTGCGGAGTGTTTCCGCATAGCTTTCGGCAGCCTGTATGTTTTCCATCTGCTCGGATTCTTCAATCATCGCGCATACGAGATATGCCTGCTCTCCTGCATCCAGATGCTGGCGGATAAACCCATATGCACGTTCCCGATATCCGCCTGTCACAGCAAAGGTTTCAATCGGAAGTCGTCCTTTGGGCATCTCATTGAGCACAGTCACATCCAGATCACCATAAATGATCAGCGCAAGCGTTCTGGGGATAGGTGTTGCTGACATAACAAGCTTATGGGGCACACCACCTTTTTCGGCAAGAGCTGCTCGCTGTGCTACGCCAAAGCGATGCTGTTCATCGGTGATAACCAGTCCGAGATTTTGAAATTGCGTATCCTTCTGAATCACGGCATGAGTTCCAACCGCAACCATCGTTTCACCATTTGCGATTTTTGATTTGACTTCCCGCTTTTCCTTGGCACGCATGGAACCGGTCAAAAGAACCGGTGTCAGACCGATTGGGGCAAGGAAATTGCAAAGGGTATGATAATGCTGCTGCGCAAGAATTTCTGTAGGTGCCATCAAAACGCTCTGCACACCATTTTTGGCAGCAAAAGCACAGGCTGCAGCAGCAACGGCAGTTTTTCCGCTGCCAACATCGCCTTGAAGCAGCCGATTCATTGGCTGATTGGAACAGAGATCCCGAAGAATATCGTCAATGGCAGCTTGCTGAGCACCGGTCAGAGCAAAAGGAAGCCCTTGATAATATGCCTGCAAATCCGTATCTTTGGACATCGGCTCGATGTTGTGCACCTTTGCACGGGTACGCAGCATTCTGGTACCAAGCTGAAACAGCAGAAGCTCCTCAAAAGCAAGACGTCTTCTGGCAGCAGCGAGCTGCTCAGTTGAATTCGGCATATGCACACCATACAACGCATCTGTCAGAGAGCAAAGATCATATTGCTCCTGCAATGCATCCGTGAGAGTTTCCATGGTGGATTCACAAGATAAATAAGAAAGCGCCTTTTGCATATTGGTACGGATCATGGCGCTGGTAAGCCCGGTTGTCTGAGGATACACCGGCTGCAGAAGCACTGCCTGTTCAACCTTTTGGATCTGAGGAGACTGCATTTCTCGGTGCAGCATCCCTCCGGTTACTTTGCCGTATACATAGTATTCACGATCAATCTGCATGGCTTGGTGCGTATAGGGGTTATTATAGAATACAATGGTAAAATCCGAAATTCCGTCGGTGGCAATGAGCTTATAGATCGTAAATCCTTTGCGGATATATTGTGGATGCATTTTTTTGGTGACGGTACAGCGCACCACAGCCTGTGTCATCGGCTCCGCATCGGAAATATAAATGGGAGAAGAATAATCAATATAGGTGCGGGGAAAATGATACAGCAGATCAAAGGGCGTCGCAATACCAAGCTTTTTGTATTTTGCAGCACGAGCAGCACCTACTCCCGGCAGCGTCTCAATGGATTGGAACAATTCGTTCATGGCATTCCTATGCCTCCTTCAGCGGAATCCGGAAGGATTGCATCAATCAATCCACCGCCGATTACCTGCTCTCCTGCGTAAATCACGG
>JAFXJT010000076.1 GCA_017532085.1 Oscillospiraceae bacterium
GGATGTGCTGCTGTTTATTGATAATATTTTCCGATTCACACAGGCAGGCTCGGAGGTTTCGGCACTCCTTGGCAGAATGCCCTCTGCCGTTGGCTATCAGCCCACACTGGCAACAGAAATGGGCGCTTTGCAGGAGCGTATTACCTCCACCGGAAAAGGCTCCATCACCTCGGTACAGGCGGTCTATGTGCCTGCCGATGATCTGACCGATCCTGCGCCTGCCACGACCTTTGCCCATCTGGATGCTACCACGGTGCTTTCCAGACAAATCGCTTCGCTGGGTATTTATCCCGCTGTGGATCCGCTGGAAAGCAGCTCCCGTATTCTCTCTCCCGATGTGGTGGGGCAGGAGCATTATCGTGTGGCACGTGCTGTGCAGACCATCCTCCAGCGCTATACCGAATTGCAGGATATCATTGCCATTATGGGTATGGATGAGCTTTCCGATGAGGATAAACGCATCGTCAGCCGTGCCCGTAAGATCCAGCGCTTTTTGAGTCAGCCCTTCTTCGTGGCAGAGCCCTTTACCGGTATGAAGGGTCAGTATGTTCCCATTCAAGAGACAATCCGTGGATTCCGTGAGATCATTGATGGCTTGCATGACGATCTGCCCGAATCGGCATTCCTGTTCGCCGGCAGCATAGACGATGTCATCGCAAAAGCCAAAGCGATGGAGGCTGATGCTACTTGAAGCTGTTTACCTTGCGTATTCTGACCCCGGAGAAAATCTTCTTCGAGGGCGAGGTGCAACGTGTGACGGTACGTACCACAGGCGGTGATCTGGGCGTGCTTGCCATGCATGAAAACTATGCAGCAGCACTGCCTTCCGGTCCTGTCCGCATTACCAAAGAGGATGGCACTGTGATGCTTGCCGCATTGTCCGGCGGCATGATCAAGATTTCTGCCGAACAGACCGCCATTCTCGCCAATGCCGCCGAATGGGCTTCGGATATTGATGTGGATTGGGCAAAGCGTTCCCTTGAGGATGCTCAGAGCAGAAAACAAAGCAGCAGTTCTCTGGCAGAGCAGCAGCGTGCCGATGCCAAGCTCCATCGTGCCCTGAATCGACTGAAGGTCTCCTCGATGGAGAAAGGCACATGAAAAAGCACCGAATCTTCCGCTTTTTTACTGCCATGACAGCTTGTATTGCCATCTTGCTGCTGCTGAATCTGCCGGCATATCTGAAAATCCGATCCGGCAAAATCGCTTCGATGGAATCCGATGACTACTTTGCATTCCGCAGCACCGATGTGGTGGAAGGTGAAATCCGCTATGCATTGGGCTGTGCGCTGGAAAAGCATAACGGCATCTGGAGCACCCATCTCACCAGCGATGAGAGCGATAAACGCTACTATGTACTCTGGCAGCCTTCGGGACATATGATCCTGTATGCCACGACGCTGCCCGAAGAATATCCCATACTGGATCAGCTTGTAAAGGAAACCTTGGCGTATGCCGATTCCGTAAAGGTCTATCAGCAAAGCGGCGATTATGAGGATCTGAAGCCTCCGGTTACCACACTGCGGATTCAGGGCGAGGTCAAGATGCTTTATACCTCGCTGGAAGACAGCTTTCGGATCTGGTATGAGGAAAACGTAGGCGAATCCTTTGAAACCCAATGTGCTGCCGTATATCTTTCCCGCACGGGCTTTACCCGCTATGGCATATGCAGCAAAATCGGAGTCGTGCTCGCCTTTTGCAGTCTATTGCTGGGCTTTGCATCATTCCGTCTCAAACGACGCGCCCAAAGCAGCGTCAAACAAATCCCCCAACAAAATAAAGGAAGCTGAAATTTCGAAAGGAAGTAACATCTTATGAGTAAAGCAGTGAAAACCTTGATTATGATCGCATTGGTTTGCGTGTTTGTTGCCATTGGCATGCTCACCCGTATTCCCGCCTATCTGTCGGTCAAAAACGGCAAGACGGTCAACTTCAACGAAGCAGAAGCCCATTCTCTGAAAAAGGGTGATATGGTAGAAGGTACCATCGACTATGCACTGGGTGCCATTGCCGAGGAATATGAAACCAATTTCGGCTTCCGTACCTCCAGTGACAGCACCAAGCTCTACTATGTGCTGTGGATGGATAACGATAATTTTGTGATCTATGAAACCGCATCCAGCACGGAATATGATATCCTGGACAAGATCACCGATGAGACCTATTCGTATCTGGAATCCGCTGCCAACTATGGACAGAGCGGTTCCGTGGATGATCTGGATCCGCCTGTTACCACCCTGCAGCTGGAGGGTACTGTCAGAAAAATGTCCTCTGAAGTGAAGGATATCTTCAAGGAATGGTATGACGAAAACTTCGATGACGGCGCTTTCGATACCTATTGCGAGCCGCTGATGATCTCTCATACCGAATTTGACAATCTGCTTCTGTTCATCTATATTGGCATTTTTGCTCTTGCACTGGCTGTTTTGTTCGGCATCATCGCCATCATCGTCTGGCGCAAAGAGAAGAATGCTATGTATGGATATTGAGAAACCGCGTACATCCCAATTCTGTCAAACCGATATCATATGAAAAAAGAGGGGTAATTTCTATGAAAATGCAGCGTTCCTTTGGCGCTTTGCTGACTGCGGCTGCTGTGCTGTGCTGTACCGGCTCAGCCATGTCTGTGCCGCTTGTCACTGCCGCCGACAGCATCCTGGATGAGGAAACCGGTGTCACCTATCAGACGCAGGATGACTGGCTCCATGTGGAGGGCAATCAGATTGTCGATATGGAGGGCAATCCTGTGTGGCTGACCGGATGCAACTGGTTCGGCTATAATGTGGGCAGTCAGGTGTTCGATGGTGTCTGGTCCCAGAATATGCACGAAATGCTCAACCAGATTGCGGATCATGGCTTCAATCTGCTGCGTGTGCCCATGTCCACAGAGATTCTGCTTCAATGGAAAAACCAAGGACCCGATCCCATGATCAAGGTCAACACCTATTCCAATCCCGAGCTCACGCTGGAAGGCGTGGAGGGCGGTACGCCCATGTACAGCTTCGATATCTGGAATTATGCAGTCAAATGGTGCCGTCAGAACGGAATCAAGATCATGATTGATATTCACAGTGCCGAAACGGCCTCTGCCGGACATCAGGTCAGCCTGTGGTATACCGATAAATTCAGTACCGCTGACTGGATTGAAGCGCTGGAATGGTTCACCGAATACTATAAAAATGATGATACCATCATCGCCATTGATCTGAAAAACGAGCCCCACGGTACTGCGGATACGCCCAATCTCATGGCAAAATGGGATGATTCCACCGATCCCACCAACTGGAAATATGCTGCCGAAACCGCAGCTGCAGCCGTGCTGAACATCAATCCCAATCTGCTGATCATGGTAGAGGGCACCGAGGTCTATCCGAAGTTTGAGGACGGTGCCGACTGGACTTCCCAGAATATTGACTATTCCCGTTATCCTTACAGCTACTATCACCATACCTGGTGGGGCGGCAATTTCCGCGGCGTGAAGGATCTGCCGCTGGATCTGGGCAAGCATCAGGATCAGCTGGTCTATTCTCCGCATGATTACGGTCCGCTGGTCTATGAGCAGACTTGGTTCTATGAAGGCTTTACCCAGGAAACCCTCATGGAGGATTGCTGGTATGATAACTGGTTCTTCATCCATGATCAGGGCATTGCACCGCTGCTGATGGGCGAATGGGGCGGCTTCCTGGATACCGAGCATGATGCAGACGGCAGAAACCGTGCCTGGATGACGGCGCTGCGAGATCTGATGATCGAGCACAAAATCCACCATACCTTCTGGTGCTTCAATGAAAACTCCGGCGATACAGGCGGTCTGGTGTATGACAACTTCGGCAGATGGGATGAGGAAAAATATGAATTCGTCAAGCCTTCTCTCTGGAAGGATGACGCAGGTAAATTCATCAGTCTGGATCATGAAATCCCATTGGGCAAAAACGGACAGTCGCTCAACCAGTATCTGGGCAAGAGTCCGTCGAACTCCCAGCCTGTGATCACCACTGCCACCACAACGCAAACCACCAGCACCACCAGCACCACCGATACCACCAAGAACAATCCCGCTGCTCTCTTGGGCGATGCAACCTGCGATGGCATCGTAAAGATTGATGATGTGGTGCTGATCAACCGCTATGTGGCGGAGGATAAGTCTATCTCGATTTCCACAGAGGGTATCATCAATGCAGATACCGATGCAAGCGGTAAAATCGACAGCGATGATTCCATCCATATCTTAAGCTATCTTGCAGGACTTTCCCCGTCGGTAGCTCCAAAATAATCCCTGCCAACAAGCAATCCCCACAAAGAAGGTATCCTTCCTTGTGGGGATTGTTTTCTCTGTCAGCAGATTTCGGCAAGCAGTTGGCTCTGCTTGAGAAAAAGACTTCCTTATTCTCTTTTTTCCAGCAAGGATACTTGCAGGATCAGAATTTCAATCTCCTCGCCATGATGCATCACGGAGATCTGCTCCAGCTTTCCTTCCACGGTAATCCGATCTCCTTCGGAAAAGCCCTCGAAACTGTCATAGGAAAGCTCCAGCCCAATGGCATCGCTGCCGGAGGTTCCGGCAACCGAATAGATCGTTTCTCCGGTATCCGAATCCTCCGAGACATACAGCTCTCCCACCAGATGATACTGCTTGCCCAGATAAGAGGCAGGATCATTGTACATCTCTGTCACCGTGGTATAAAACATACTGGATTTCACATAGATCATTTCTTCGGAATGATTCTGTTTGCCGCAGCTGCCCAGCAGCATTCCTGCACACAGCAGCAAGGCAGTCCATTGGATTGTATTTCGTTTCATGTATTCTCCTTATGATTGCGCAAGCGGCATCGGCGTGATCAGTAAAATCTGCCGTATCACCAGCGAAGCATCGTTTCCGTTGAGAATGCCGCTGCCATCCAGATCTGCCGTGATGCGCCAATTCGGATAGCGCTGCTGGGTATCGCCCAGCAAATATTTGCCCAATGCGATCACATCTGCCATGGAAAGCATCCCATCTTCATTGACATCGCCTGCCATAGGCTCGGTCACAGGCGGATCCGTGGGGGGATGATCCTCCCGCTCATAGATCGCCTCTGCCATGGTCTCTGCCCACAGAATCCGCATGGCATTATAGCCCTCGGTATTAAGATGCACGCCGTCTCCGCCCAGATATTCCGGATGCGCCTTAAGATAGCTGTAAAAATCAGGACCTGCAATCACCGCAGGATACGCTTCATACAAACGGTCAATCTGCGCATTATAGGCTTCGATATTGGCAGTGATGCCCGGTTCTGTGGAATAAGGAATCTTCGGCACAACGGGCGTTTTGCCTGCCGCAAGAATCGTCTCTGTCATAGATACCAGATTGTCATAATAGCGCTCCGCACCGGTCTGATCGCCCCAGCAATCGTTGGTGCCATAGGCAATGCTCACATAGCTGCCCGGGAAATCCGCCAGCCAGCGATCCATATTGTTTTTGCCATCGGTACTGAAAATACCGCCGATTCCGCCGTTTTCCTGTGCCGGATAATAGTCCGGAAGCCGTTTGTGCAAAAGATCGGCAAAATTGCCGTCGCCGGTAGAAAAGGTTGTCATGCCTCCTGCCGTGATGCTGTCGCCGTAGAAGATCCAGCTGTCCACACCGGCAGAGCAATCATGAAGATCCACATTCAACGAAACCGTATTGCCGCTTTGTGCCTCCTCAATGGAAATTCGCACCCACTGATAGCCCGTCATATCAAACACATGCTGTCGGGAATGATAGGGATTCTCCCGGATGGACACCACATCCACCCAGCCATCCTCCGGATAGGCACCGCCCTCGGCTGCATTGACCGATATGGTATAGGCAGCCGGTGCCGCTTGTCCGTTTTCGTTTTTCACGGTATAGTCATAGCTGTTCCATGCAGTGGCATACCAAACGAGATTTACAAGGCCACGCTGCGCTTTGGGCACTGCGGAAAGATCAAAGGCAAGATAACCGGGCGCTGTGCCGTACCATGCATCATAATAGATCTCATTACAGGCGGCATAGGCAGTCCCCTGCGAATCCGAATACACCGAACCGTTGCGGTTGATCAGCGGCGATGCCGGTACTGCTGCCGCACAGACTGTCAATGGCAGCATCGTGCCGCACATACCCATCGCCATGGAAATTGCCAACAATGAGGATAGGATTCTGCGCTGCTTCATAGAGGATTCCTCCTTCACTGACGATACGTTTTTGGGGCGCTCTTTCGTTTGTGATTCTGCACCCGAATCATAGACTTTGCTATGCGGTTTTGCTTGCAAGCTGCAAAAAAATATGATATAATAGGGAAAGCAGCTTACAGAAAGGATGGGATTTGGATGAAAAACCGCTCATATCATGGCACAGGTCGTCCGATATGGATGACTGTGGGCAAGATCCTTTTGGGGCTGCTTTTGCTTTGTGCGCTTTGCTATGGACTGCTGCTTCTGGCACTGGGACTTTGGGAACAGCATACGCTTGCCGATGCCCGCAGCCGCTATACCGCTGTGACCGTTGCCGTGACAGAGCTTTCTCCTTCCGCACAAAAGCCTCCGTGGTATCTGATCACGCTGGAGCCTGTGGAACGCACCTCCGGAACGCTGCTTGGCAAAACCTGCACCACGCTCTATCGGCCATCTCTTTCTGTGGGAGATTCGCTGACCATGTATTATGATCCGGCTGATCCCAACACCCGCATTGTGGATTTTCAAACCGCAAACGGTCTGATCCGGCGCGGCATCCTGCTGACAGCAGTCACGGGATCGGTTCTGCTGCTATGGGGTATTGCGATCCTGCGGCGCAAACAACGCCGTCAGCCTGCGGTGATGCTGGAGGACTCCCATGAGAAATAGCCTCGTTTTGCTTTGATTATACCATACAACAGTACAAATTACAAGCGCAATCCATGAAC
>JAFXJT010000077.1 GCA_017532085.1 Oscillospiraceae bacterium
ATAGAAAAATCTCAGTGGCTCAGAATATTCTGACAATGAAGGCAGATAATAACCCCACAAATGGAATCTTTCCACTTGATTGGAGGTTTATATATGAAAGCTACGGGTATAGTTAGAAGAATCGACGATCTCGGAAGAGTCGTAATCCCGAAGGAAATCCGACGCACTATGCGGATTCGTGAGGGTGACCCCCTTGAAATCTACACCAGTGCTGATGGCGAAGTCATTTTCCGAAAGTATTCCGCATTGGGCGAAATGAGTGAGAATGCAGTACAGGTTGCAGAGATCATGCAGAAGCTTGCAGGCTGTCCTGTTGTCATATTTGATCGGGATCATGTGGTAGCAGTATCGGGAGCACAGAAAAAGGAGTTCAATGAACGGCGCATTTCAACAGATCTGGAAGAACTGATGGAAGCCCGTCGTGCCTATTACAGCAAGCCTCATGAGACACAGCGTCTGCGGCCGGTAGAGGGCATTGCCCGTACTGCACTGGCATGTCATCCGATTCTGACAGCAGGTGATGTCACAGGTGCGGTAGCATTTCTGGATCATTCCGATCCTGCCAAAAGCGGTGCACCATCGGATCTGCAATGCTCTTTGATTTCGGCAGCCGCACAATTCCTTGGCAGACAAATGGAAGCATAATCCGTACAGAATCGACAAAAAAACAAGCAATCCCCTAACCCGCAGAAGGTTCAAGGGATTGCTTCATTTTTTGATTCAGGAAATCTGAGAAAAGAGCAGTTTCAGCGTCTCAAGATCGCTGTCATTCAAGATCAGTACGCCATCCTGTTCGGTGCCATAGAGACTGGTGGTTTTGGCAGGAGCCGTTACATGCTCCAATACATAAGCAAGCGCATGACGATGGGAGGTGAAATCCAAAGCAGTCAAATCATTGGAAGTTGCATTGACAACGGCGCTGAACGAACCATCCAAACTCAACAGAATGCGTTTGGCATTTGCTTGATTGATCAATTGAGAAATGGCTTGACCAATTACAGTACAGCGTTCGGTTTCACTGTAATACTGATTGCTTGTCAGCAGCACCTCAAGCTGTGAATGATCAAGCATCTGTGAAACATCGCTGGGCTCCAGACCATCATCATGAATTGTGACAACACAAGATACATTGCCAAAAATCGTCACAACACGCTGGAAGCCGGCGCTGTCCATTGCAATATAGCGGTCAATCTCCTGATCAAGGGCGATTTCCACCGCATCACGAGCAAAAGAAACACCATAATTCTCAATACATTGCTGCAGTGTCATTTTCTGATCGTTATGCTCTACCTGCAAAGTCATGGGAATTCCGATGCAGTATTCCTCTTTGCGCAAGGGATCAAACCGAAAGAGCATAGCAGCCGGCTTGCGATCCGGATGATCGGGCTGCAGCACCATAAAGATCTGGAAAATATCATTCTCGGAAATAGAAGTGACAGCACCCGGCATATCCGCAATCTCATGATTGTCATCCGTTAAACGATGGTAAATATAATAGCCAAAGCCGCCAAGAATCACCATAGAAATCAATATCGTGATCAGAAACGGAATCGCAATGGAGCCTGTGGAGATCCTGCGTTTGACAGCAGATGGATTCCGTTTTTCATAGGAATTTGCCTTATCGTTCATAATCAGATGAAGCCGCAAGAGAACACCTTGCAGCAATCTCCTTTCTCAATCTCAATCATAGGAATTTTGCAGTCGATCACGAATCTCGGTAACGGAAATGATTCGAGTCTGCAGATCAGCGCTCTGAGCCATACGAATCGCTTGTCCGGTGCCGGAGCGCATGGAATCCACAACAGCAATGATAGTATCGCTATGATCGACCATATATTGATTGCGCTTTCGATAGCAATCACGGGTAAAAGCCGGCTGCAATGCAATGATTGCATCTGCCGCATGGACCACACAAGCAAAATGATAGCGGTCATCTCCCCGCAGCGGATCCCCACAGCCTGCAAATGGCTTTACGCCGATCAAACGGATCTGCGGATGATCTTTTCGAAGCCGCAGCACATAGTCAGCTGCCCACAGATCAATTCCTTGTGCCAGACCGGTATAAAACACCGTGGCACCCTGCTGCACAGCTTGACGGATCTCCTCAAAGAGTAAGCTCTGAATCATTTGCAGCAGCTTACCCTGAGGCAGCTTTGCGGGACGATGTCCCGAAAAACAAACGGTATGTACGGGACGCTCATAAGGCTCCGGCGGAAAGAAGGGCATCATAAACACTGTCCTCCGATGAATTCACGCACCAAAGAGATCTCGGGAATCCATTCCGAATCCATGGGAGCAATCTTCTCAAGGAACTGCAATAACGTGCGCAGCTCCGGTATGGAACCGGGAAGCTGAGAGACCCGTCTGAGTTCTTCCAAAAGAATATTGCGGTAAGCAGACAGCTCATAGGGAATAAACGTATCCAGCTCGTGAGTCGCCAGATGCTTATAAGGCATAATATAGAGATTTTCTCCGCGAGAGATGCTGGGCAGCAGCTCACAAAGCTCCATAATATCTCTGCCTCTGGTACGGCGGTCACGGATCAATCTGCGAGCAAATCGAATCAGCGAAGGATGCAGATGCTGTGCATCATCGGTCACTCTTGTTCGCACGCTGAGATAAATCTTATTGGCGCAGCTTGTCATGCCGCCTGTGACTTCGGGATTGAGCGCATGAATTCCCTCCATTACAATCAATTCATTGGGTCGGCGGCGAAGAATTCTGCCGGATTTTTCCTGTTTCTGCGCAGCAAAATTAAACTGCGGCAGCTCAACAGGCTCGCAGCGGGCAAGCCGGAGCAGCTGTGTATTCAGCAGATCGGTATCAAGACGGCGTGGAGATTCATAATCGGGATTGCCATATTGATCCACAACATCCTTATTGCGAGTACCATCTGCATAGTAATCATCCATAGAAAGGGTATGAGACTGCAATCCTGCACCATCCAGCAGTCGTTCCAGACGATGTGCTGTTGTGGTTTTACCGGAACCGGAAGGTCCTGCAATCAACGCAATGGGACGCTCATTGGCATGGCGGCGGATATCCTCTGCGACAATGCGCAGCATTTTATCATATTGCGCTTCACAGTCGATTACAAAAGATTCGGGAGAATCTGCAAGATTGGCATTGATATCAGTAATAGAATAGTAATTCATGCGGATACCTCCGATTAGAGTTTTGTTGGTTGCTGAAGTCGTTTCTGCAGCCTTACATCTTCACCGCAAAACGCCATGCCGATACAGGAAGCAAATAGTCGGGATACAATGCGATCTCCATATCGGTTCTGGATTTCTTCATGGGTCAGATTGGTGTTGATAATCATAGGCTTGCCGGCTGAAAATCTGCCGTTAAGAATTGAATAAATTGCAGAACGTGTAAAATTCGTATCAAACTCCGTTCCGAAATCGTCAAAGATCAGAAGGTCGCAATCCAAGAGCAGCGACATGGTATCGGTATGAGAGCTTGCAGGCTCACGTCCGAATTGTTCCCGCTCCAGACGTCTGAGCAGATTGCCTGCCGAATCATAGATCACATGAAATCCACGTTCCAGCAAAACAGAAGCAATCGCCAAAGAAAGATGCGTTTTGCCAAGTCCCGTTTTGCCGATCATCAGCAAAGAGGGCGCAGTCAGCGTAAACTCTTCCGCATATTTCTTGCATGTTACAAAGATATGCTGCATGGCAGCAAATTGTTCCTTTGGAAGTTTTTGGTAATATTCCAAAGAGAATGTTTCAAAGCGAGTCAATGGAAGCTGCACCTGTGCATTGAGCTGTTCGGCACCAAGTCGTCCCAGCTCACGCTGAAAGCATTGGCAATGTACGCCCTGATGCAGACCGGTATCATTACAGATCGTGCAGGTATAATGCAGATCCAGATAATCCGCCGGATAACCATGGGCAACCAGAACCTGTTCCAGCATTTGCTGTGCTTCAAGGCTCCGTTGCTGCAGCGCAGCCAGTTCTGCTGCCCGATCTCTGCCGCTTTGGGCGATCTGCAGCACAGATTGGCAAGCCGATCGGAGTTGACGATCAATTTCAACGGTTTCGGGAATCTCGGCGCGAATGGCATCAATACGCTGTTCTTGCTGTAAACGTGCCTGCTGACGCCGCTTTGCAATGTTTGCAGCTGCCTGCGCATAGAAATCTTGCTGATGCATGAAAAACCGTCACACTCCTTCGAATACTACTGCTTAAAATTGATTCATCAGCGCCTTAAAATCCTCAAGATTATAGGAATGCTCACCATCCGCAGGCGCATCCGCATGGGATGTCGATGCTGTCTTTTTTCCGCCAACAGGATTCTTTTGCGCATAAAAAGACTGATCCATAGCCTCTGCCTGGGCACGGGTACGAATCCCGGCAGCACGCCAGCGTTTCAGAATCCCATCGAGATAGGAAAACTTCAATTTATCATCACAATGCTCTCGGGTACGTTCATAGGCAAGCGCAATCAGATCCAGTGAATCGCCCTGCTGCTGCCAATGATCAATATAGCTCTGCTGCTTCTGGGTCGGACGACGTGTCATTTCAAACAACTGCATGATCTTACCGGTATAGCTGCGTGCCTCGGTACGGCGCTGAATATCCTGCTGCACTTGTTCGTGCGTCATAATATTGCGCTCGTGCCACTCCACCGCAATCTGCTCCATATATCGCACTTGAAAGAGCTTCTCGCTCTGACAAAATGCCAGCAGCATAATAATCGCATCGGGAGAAAGCCCCAAATAATCGTGCATCCAGAACAGACTGCGCATTTCGGTATGCGTCAGCAGATGTCCGGCGCATTTTTCCGCCGCTGCAAGCATGGCTGCAATGGCAGGATCCGATTCCTTACGCTCAGCCATTTCGGAAGGACGCATGGAAAAACTGCCGCTTGTTGCCATCACAGCAGCAGGCTGCTGCGATACCGCTGCCGATTGCGTTGTTTCTTCCACGACTGCTTCCACAGGATCCGCACTGCCGACAGCAACCGGCTGTATGGTTTGGGGCATATTGGATAAGACATTGACCTGCTGCCAGAACACCAGTGCTTCCTCTACATTTTCCGGACGCACACCGCATTGCCGTGCAATCTCTGCATCAGAAAGCGTCTGTCCATGATGTGCAAGCACATAAAGCAGGATTTTCAACTGATCATGTGTGGCCAACTTGAGAAAGTGTTCGGCAACGGCATAAGGCACAAAAAAGAATTGTCCTTGATTCAGATAAACTTCCATGGTGATTTCCTGTAATCCTTTATTCCTCTGACAGGATGAACTGCCAGTGTAATCAGCAATCCTTATTAGTATAGCATAAAACCGATAAAAAGTAAAGTCTTTTTCCGTAGGATGGCAGGAAAGCAAATCTGCCTCAGGATACGAGAGCAAAATCAATATGACCGCTGCTCACATCGGCTCTGACACACTGCACACGAAGGGTTTGTCCCAGCGTATATCTTGTGCCGGAGCGCAGAGCGGTCAAGGAAAAGAATCCGTCATATGCATACTCATCGTTGGGCAGATCGTCAAGAGCAATCATACCCTCCACGGTATTGGGCAGCATCACATAGATGCCAAATTCCGTCAGACCGGAAATTACACCCTCCAGCTCCTCACCCAAATGCTGCTGCATATACTCGGCACGATAACAATCCTCACACTGCCGTTCAATTTGCTGCGCACGCAGCTCGGTAAGAGAGCTTTGCTCCGCAGCCTTTCGCACCTGATCCAGCACATTCGCCTGACGTTCCCCTGTCAATACCGTGGAAATCATCCGATGCACCATCAGATCGGGATAACGCCGGATCGGTGAAGTAAAATGTGCATAATCCTTAAGTGCCAGACCAAAGTGTCCAAGAGGCTCAATGTCATAGCAGGCTTTTGCCATTGCACGCAGAACCAATTGATGCACCACAGACTTTAGCGGATGCTCTGCCACCGATGCAAGGATTGCGGAATACTCTGCCGGAGATGGATTGTATAACTCCTTATGCGCAATTCCAAGCTGATCCAAGGCCTCAGCAAGCCGCTGTACTTTTTCCTCCGGCGGCTGCTCGTGCACACGATACACAAAGGGCAATTGGCGCGATCTTGCAAATTTTGCAGCAGCTTCATTGGCAAGCAGCATACATTCTTCAATCAGTTCTTCGGCTTCCGCACGGGTCCGGGCAAAGATATCCTCACAAATACCGTCTTTGTTGATACGGAATGCACTTTCTTCGGTTTCCAGCGAAGGAGCGCCTCGGCGCTTGCGTGCAGAAAGACGCTGTGCAAGCAGCTCCCGCAATATCAGCAACGAAGGCTTGACCTTGGCATATTTTGCTTCGATGTCATCCTGTGCTGTGCCATCGAATATTGCATTTACTTCCCGATAAACGCCTTGCAGACAGGAATGAATGATCGTTTTTTCAAAACGATAGGAAAGGATTTCGCCCTGTGCATTCAGCTCCATCAGCGCAGAAAGCGCCAACCGATCCGTATCCGCAAACAAAGAGCATATGCCATTGGATAAGGATTTCGGCAGCATCGGGATGACCGCATCGGCGTAATATACACTGGTGCCTCTTGCAAAGGCATTCTCATCCAGCAAAGAATCCGGACGCACATAATGGGATACATCTGCAATATGCACACCCAATCGATATCCGTCCTCTGTTCTTTCGATGGAAATCGCATCATCAATATCCTTAGTATCGGCACCGTCAATGGTAAAAATCGGCACGGTGCTTTGACGCAGATCCAAACGTCCCGCACATTCATCTTCGGAGATTCCCGCAGCAAAAAGAGCATCTGCAGCTTCGATGGCGCCTTGAGCAAACACCATGGGCGCTCCGCTGACTGCTACAATCGCCTTGGAACAGGCAAAGGCGGAATCAGAGCTGCCAAGGACTGCATCAATCCGCACCTTATGCTCGGAATGCCTCTGACCCCGATACACAATGGTAACGATCACCTTATCCCCTGCCGCAGCATTGCTTTCGCCCGGATTGGTAATGGACAATGTCTGACGGCAAAGAGTATCCGGCAGGAACCGAAGCTCTCCGGATTCCTCCACAAACATGCCGGCTGCCTGTGCCGCTGCAGCATGAATGACTGTGACCACAGCAGCTTCCGGCGAATCTCCGCGACTGCTCATTCCCATGGGCTGGAGAAGCAGCAGATCACCGGGCATGGCACCCTTCAGATCTCTGCCGGGAATAAAAATCGGTGTGCCGCCGTCCTCCGGCTGTGCAAAGCCATAGGTGCGATGCAAGGATGTCAAGCTCCCTCGGATCATACCCACAGCAGCCGACAGCACATATCCGTTATGACGTACAGCAATCTCGCCGCTCTGCTGCATTTGCAGTAAGGCTCGCTGAAAAGCATGCTTCCCTCTGCCGCGGCATTTTGACATCAGATCCTTAGCGCGCAGCGGACGGCCGTTCTCCTTGACCAAAAATGTGCGGATTCGCTTCACAAAATGCTCCACCTCAGCAGGATCCGCCTTTGCCTGAGAGACCGCATCCGCCGGCTTCTGTACCGTGCTGCGATGCTTCTCGGCAGCTCGGCTGAAACGATGCTGTTTGTTCTTTTTGCTTTTTTTCATTGGAATTCATGCTGTCACAAGGACAGCTCTCCTTTCTGTATGGTAGAAAAAACGCTCTGCACTCCGCAATGGGAGAACAGAGCGTTTTGCTTTCACAGATAAACGGGCAGAATGGTAACAATCAGTGTTGCAACGAAAAAGATCACTGCAAGCCACAGAGTCCATCTTTTCATAATGGCTTCCTTTGTGCGCCCCTCATTCTTACTAAAATGAGAATCATTTGCAGTACCGGTAATGGCAGTTGCCATATTCTGGTCAGTCTTACGATCCTGCACCAAGCCTAAAATAACGAGCAATACACAAGAGATAAGCAACAAAACGCCACCAATAATTTCAACGGGATGCATATACTGATTTCCTTTCTCTTTCACAAGGCTCACGCCAAGGCATAAAATGTTCTTTATAAGTATACCATATCCTTCAGAAAAATGCAAGCTTTTTTTGAAAAAATTTTTCGCAGCGCTCATTTTTCTGTGAAAAATGAAGATTTCATGAAATTCCGGTGTCCCCTCTTGTGAAATTGGAAAAAATATGGTACAATATCTATATTATGTTCTTGCTGTCAGTAAAGGAGAGTATTCATGATTGACTATCTCGGACAAGCCTGTATTGTCTGTCATCAAAATTTCAACGAATCCGATGACATCGTTGTATGTCCCGAATGCGGCACGCCCTATCACAGAGAATGCTATCAAAAAGAAGGCCGATGCATTAACGATACACTGCACACTGCCTCACAGAGTTGGCAGGTTGTGAAGCAAGAGGAGCTGTTGGAGCAAAAACGCGCCGAAAAACGTGCCGAAGAAGCCGAACAGGCTGCACAGCGTATCCGCGAACAAACCAGCGGATATCCCAATGCAACGCTTTATGATGGCGTTCGCATGAATAATGATCCCTGCTTGGGGCTGGATCCCACAGAAGAAATGGACGGTGTCACCATCAAGGAGATGTCCTCCTTCATTGCAACCAACCGCTTCTTCTATCTGCCGCTCTTTCGCCTGATGAAACAAACGGGCAAAAAGATATCGTTTAATCTCACCTGTCTGTTTTTCCCGCATTTATATTTTGCCAATCGGAAAATGTGGGCAATGGCGATTTTCACAATCCTTGTCAACTTTCTGATACGGCTCCCTTCGACACTGAGTATGGTAGTGAAACAATTCGGCTTGAATCTCACATGGATTGACATCGAAACCAAGCTTTTCAGCACATTGATCAGTGTCACAGGCATTGCTGATCTTGTATTCTCATTGACATTATGCTTTTTCAGCAATTATTTCTACTACCGATTTGCAATCCGAAAAATCAAAGCATACAAAAAATGCTGTGCAAACGAGACAGAGCTGCATGAAACACTGAAACAAAACGGCGGCACAAGCTTTGCCAATATCATTTTTGCACTGGTGATCCAAATGGCATTTTCTTTTGCATTATCAATCTTTTTGATTTTTGTACGATAATCCTTCTTTCGAATCGAAGAAGCATCCCCACAAGGCTGCACAGCTTTGTGGGGATTTTTTGATATCAAAGATCATTTTTCACAAGATCGGCATACGTTTCACGGCGAATGATCTCACGAGCAGTACCATCCTTCACCATAATGACCGACGGTCTTGGATTACGGTTATAATTTGAGGACATGGAATAATTATAAGCACCTGTAGCCAGAACAGCAATATAATCACCTGGCCCAACCGTCTGCAAGGACATACCCTCACCGATCAGATCGCCGCTTTCACAGCATTTGCCGCCCAGCGTAACGGTGGTATCTTTAGGCTGATCGGCACGATTGGCACAGAGTACTTCATACTCTGACTGATACAGTGCATACCGTGGATTATCACACATACCACCATCCACCAGTACATAGGTACGAACATTCGGAATCTGCTTGACCGCTGCAACACGATACAAGGTTAATCCTGATGCACCGACAATGGAACGTCCGGGCTCAAATAGTAAAAACGGCTGCGGATATTGATAGGTATCACAAGCAGAGCGAACTGCCTTGAGAATCTCACGCATAATCTCGCTGAAGGATCTGGGATCATCGCTTTCCACATATTTGATACCGGGTCCGCCGCCCAGATTCAGCTCCGGCAGTATCATACCGCATTCTGTCCGGATGGTATCCATAAACCGCAGCATCACACGAGCAGCCTCGGCAAAGGGTTCTGTTTCAAAAATCTGCGAGCCGATATGGCAATGCAAGCCCACAAGCTTCAGATTGGAAAAAGTACCACAAGCCTGTACAGCAGCCATAGCCTCACCGGTTTCCAGCGCAAAACCGAATTTGCTGTCGATTTTACCGGTCTGAATAAAATCATGAGTGTGAGCATCAATGCCCGGCTTGATACGAAGCATTACAGAAACGGTTTTATTCTGTGCAGCGGCAATCTCATTGAGCATAGCAAGCTCGGTGATATGATCAGCAACAATACGGCCCACATTCTCGGAAACCGCAAAGGTCAGCTCATCGAAGGTCTTGCTATTGCCGTGAAATACGATTTTTTCTGCGGGCAATCCGGCCTGCAGCGCGGTATACAGCTCGCCGCCGGAAACCACATCGGCACCAAGGCCCTCGCTGTGAATGATCCGATAAATCTCCTTGCAGGAAAAGGCTTTGCTGGCATAGCAAATCATACCGCGGCTGTCATATTCCTGCTGCAGCACCGCATGATATCCCTGACAGCTTGTACGAATCACTGCTTCATCCATCACGTAAAGGGGTGTCTGATATGCCTTTGCAAGCTCGGTACAATCCACACCACTCACACACAAATGTCCTTGTTCATTCACAGTCAGATTCGGAGTCAGCATGTTATTTCACAATCCTTTCTATCGCTCTCTGGCGGGAAAATACTGATACAGCTGACATTGCAGCATACCATTATAGAGCTTTCTGCGTTTATTGGCTTTTCTGCCAAACAGACTTTCAAATTCCTGATCAGGCGAAATGATACTGCAGCTGCAATCACAAGGGAACACCTCGCCCATAATTCGATAGAGCTCCTGTGCCTTTTGGACATCCAGCATACGTTCACCGTAGGGCGGATTGCACACGATCATCTGTCCCTGCTGAGACTGGAATTTTCTGATATCCATTTGCTTGACCGTAATCTTATCGGCAACGCCGGCTTTCCTTGCATTTTCCAGAGTCAGCGCAACCGCCTCGGGATCCATATCATAACCGACGGCACGAAACGGTACATCACGCTGAATCAAAGACTTTGCTTCCTCACGTGCATCCTCCCAGAGTGTATGGGGAATACTGCCCCAGCGTTCAGCCGCAAAACGACGGCGGAGTCCGGGTGCAATACGCATCGCACGACAAGCACCCTCGATCAACAAGGTACCGCTGCCGCAGAAAGGATCGCAAAGCTGCGTGTCAAAACGTACTCTGGAAAGATCCAGAATCCCGGCAGCAAGCGTTTCACGAATCGGAGCGGCATTGGCGTGCTGACGCCATCCACGTTTATGCAAACTCATACCGGTGGTATCCAAATACAGCGTGCAGTGATCGTTCATAATCTGAAACTGGATCTGATGCACCGCACCGCTTTCAGATAATGTCTGGGTATGATAAGCTTGCTGCAATCGTTTGACAGCAGCTTTTTTGACGATGGACTGACAGGTGGGAATACTGTGCAGCTGAGAATTCAATGAGGAACCCTTGACAGGAAATGCATCCTCTTTTCCGATGAATTGCTCCAGCGGCGCATGGAATACGCCGTCAAATAAAGGATCAAATGCCGTTTTTCCACGCTGCGCCTTAACAGAAAAGCTGGCAAGCTCAATCAAAACACGTTCCGCAACGGTCAGACCGATATTGGCACGTGCAAT
Organism: Oscillospiraceae bacterium; assembly: GCA_017532085.1. GTDB lineage: Bacteria > Bacillota > Clostridia > Oscillospirales > Ruminococcaceae > Firm-04. The sequence continues at coordinate 11,406 of JAFXJT010000077.1, forward strand.
CATGGAAAGATCTCCGGAAAAAGAGACCTTTCCATTGGCAGCCATAATCTCCTCTGCGCCAAGACGAGTCAGTTCAAATTTCAATACGCTCTCCAGACCAAAATGGCAAGGACAGCAAAAGCGGATCCGCTTCGATGCAGAAGCATTGGATGTTTCATTCTGATGGGTCATTCTTGATTGCATTTTTGTCACAAAAGACAAAAATGACCTCCTTCTCACGGATTGAAGCTTGCTGTCTTACGGTGCAGCAAGTGCGCTCTCATGACCATCGCAATAGGGCGCATTGGTCGATTTCCAATAGCCTGTAACACCTGTCGGACAGCCTTCCACAGCGATCTTACCGGTTTCCGTGCATACTCTTGCGGTAATGACCGAATCACAAGCAGGAAACTCTTCGCCCGAATAGTGCGTCTGAATCCACTCGCCGATGATATTTTTCCAGATTTTCGGAGAAGCAATGGAGAAGTGATTCCGGATCTCCTTGTTTTCGGGATATCCGATCCAAACACCACTGACAAAATCGGGATTCAATGCCATAAACATCAGATCATACCAATCGGATGTGGTACCCGTTTTCGCAGCAAGAGGAATCACTTTGCCGTTGGCACTAAGCTTTGCGGCCTTACCGGTACCGTTGTTTACAACATTTTGCAGCAGCTTATTCATGACATAAGCGGTTTCTTCATCAATTACGGCAGTATAATCGGCACCGCCGGTATACACAAGGTTGCCGTCACTGGTTTCCACACGGCTGATGATATGTGCATCACTGAAATAGCCGCCGTTGCCGTATATCATATATGCATTCACAAGATCCTCAACGGTAATACCGTGATACAAAGCGCCAACGGAAAGCGGAGCATAATCCATATCGTTGCTTTCTACAAGATCCAGACCCGCAACACCGGTTGCAAAGCCATAAACATTATCAACGCCATAGGTTTTGCAGAGCAGCGCAGGAATGGTATTATAAGAATCCTGAATCGCTGTATAGACCATAATCTTCGAGTTGCTGTATTTCACATAGTTGCTGTTTGTACTGTAATTGGTCGGCCAGGGCTTGTTGTTGATCTTCAGCGGCGGATAATCCAGTACTTTGGTACTCCATGTCAGATAGTCATTGGACAGCGCATAGCCGTATGTCGAAACGGGCTTGATGGCAGATCCGGGCTGCTGGGGTTCTGTATTGGCATAGCTGATACCTAAGGAAGCCTTCTTTTCTCCGATACCGCCGACGGTACAAAGAATATTGCCGGCATAATCAATTGCAGTAAAGCCGGATTGCAAAGACATGCTTTCCTCAAATGAGGAGACACCGTCACCGTCCAGATCACGATAATACACGGTACGATCTGCAGTGGTCATACCTTTCAGCAGATTATTCAGATCAGAGTACTTTTCTTCTACATAGTTCTGCATTTCCACATCGACTGTGGTATAAATCTGGAAACCGCCGGAATTGATGATTGCAAATGCACGCTGCTCACTGACACCGCGTTCTTCCATGAGATATTCGGCAAACTCATTCAGAGCAGCATCCACAACCCAGCTTGTATACTCTTCTTTCTCTTCCTGCTCCTCTTCTTCCAGCTCAGGATGCAGCGCCTTATACTCCTCGGTATCCGTAAACAGAAGCTCTTCTGCCAATGCCTCTTGATATTCATCATAGGTAATGGCACCGTTATCATACATCTGGAACAGGATATATTCCATACGAGCACGATTGATTTCACGGCCGGTATTGACCCAGACATCGGTTCGATAGGTCGTTCCGGTTACTTTGTTCTCCGCCATTTCATAATGGCCGGCAAAGGGATTGTTCACCTCAGGACTTTGAGGAATCGCCGCAAGACAAGCCGCTTCGGCGACAGAAATATCGGATACGGATTTGCCGAAATACTTCTGTGCGGCCTTTTCAACACCGTTTGCTGCACCGCCAAAGCCGATATAATTGAGATAGGCCTCTAAGATCTCGTCCTTATTATATCGCTTTTCGAGCTGCATGGCACGGAAGATCTCACGGATCTTACGAAGAGGGCTGGTTTCATTATCACCGGTAAGGTTTTTGACAAGCTGCTGTGTGATCGTAGAACCACCCTGCTCTGTTGCCCAGAACTCCAAAACCAAGTTGGCAAATGCTGCAAGAGTACGTTTATAATCCACACCTTCATGGGAATAGAAACGCTCATCCTCACCATATACAAAGGCATTCCGCACATGCTGCGGTACCACTTCCAGATCCACGGGAATCCGCTGTACAGCATTTTCAACAGTATATACTGCCTCCTGCTCACCATCGGGATTCGTGACATAAACATTGGTGGAATAGCCCATGATCATTTCCTGGATACTGACAGTGGTCGTTGACTCCATATAATTCATCACATAGGCAGTTGCAGCCACAGCACAGATGCTGCCTGTAATACAGAAGATTAAAAAGAAGGACAGGAATGTCACAGCAATCACAGAGCCGATATGTCCAAGAATCCGTAAAACCAACGGTTTCTTTCTTTTACGTTTTTTCATATGCTGTCGATTCGATTGTACAGATCCACGTTCAGACTGCTGAGTAAATTTCATCGCAGGAAGCTCCTTTCGCAAGAAAAAACACGGGTAACATTTTATCTTTCACTATTATAGCACAGATTCTCGTTCTTGTTAAGAGAAAATTCAGTTTTTTTTCGGAATTTGGTTTGATTGGGTATAATTCTCCCCAAAAAAGGGCATACTTCCGTCAAAACGCAATAGAAAGGCGGAGATTTTAGTGATGCATTCTCATATCCTGCGCTGTCTCATAGCCACAGCAATCGCAGGAATCACAGCCGGAAGTCTTCTGATCACCGAAACATTCTGCGATCCGATTCCTGTCCAGCATCAAAGCTATGTTCCGAAAGCAGAGGAACAAACCGAAACCGGAACCGAATCATCTTCCTCTGATCTGCCCAAGTCAGAAAGCAGCATCGAATCCCCTGTTGTAGATGGATATATCCTGCGATTATCGGGAAATACGCTCTATGTTTTTGAAGAAGGTACTGTGGAGCCTCTGGAATCCTATGATCTGGAATCCGGATGGCTTCCGGATTATGACCGCATTTTGCTGGAGTATGGTATGCATGTCACAAGCAAAGCGGATCTCCATGCGCTGATCGAGGATTATACCTCATGAACACCGCAAAGCAATCCTTACAGCAAGCCGATCAGGCTTTGCATGCATATAAACGGGATGCTGCCATGCTGACTGCTGCCCGCTGTATTCTTTCCATGATCCTTACATTGATCGGTACCGTAATACAGCGGGCATTGCTGCAACATGAGATCCTGCAATATGATGCAATGATGCAGCCGATCAGTCACTGGAACTGGTTTTTACCGATCTGCATGGTATGCATGCAGATTCTGTCTGCACCGCTTCATACCCAAATTGACCGATGGCTCGGTGAAACGATCAGCGTGCTCAACGAATGTGACACAGGATTTCTCAATTGCTGTCATAGACTCTGGCTGTGGTATCGCAGAGCGCTTGCTCAGCTGCTGGGATATTGTTTTCTGTTGCTATCGTTCCTTCCGTCGATTCTGCTTCTCGGCTGCAGCAGCCTCTGCTTTGGGCTGACACCGAATACCGGTGATGCAATCCTCACGATTCTGACTGCCGGACATCTGTTTTTGCTAGCATTGCTGGCACTGATTCTGCCACTTCGTATGTCTGTCGCTCTGTCCGCTCTATCATTCTGTATGCTGAAGCAGCCTCATCGCCCATTGCTCCGAACACTCCTGCTGACTTTTCGCTGTACCAAAGGAATCTGGCTTACTATGATACAGTGCAGACTGCATATGATGCCAAGACTGTTGTTTCCCTTTACCATGCTGACAGCATATCCCGAATTGTCTGCTGCCGAAATGCTGCTCATTGATGACAATTGTAATCAGCACAGCATTTGTTTGTAACCATTTCGTAACCTTTTCGTCATTCATCACAATAAAGCGATAACGAATTACAGCATATCGACGAAATCCAAGTTCGATTCCGGCAAAAATCGCAGCGGCAATATTTTACCACCAGCAGCAAAATCGACAATTTTTATTGTCAATAGAATCCAAAATAGGCTTGTTTCTCTTGAATATCCTTGTGGTGATGTACAATATTTTTCGAAAAGACTTGCTTTCCATCGGAAAATCAGTATAATGATTTAGTGTTACCGATTTGTAACCTTTGTTGCAAACGGAACATGTGATCAATTTTCGAGAAAGGAGTTTTTCCATTGACTCAGCAACATTCCGCTATGCAGGATAGTGAAAAGCATACAGAGCCGGCACGAAGTAGTATCTTCGCTCATATGATGAGCGGATTGGCTCTGGCAGGTCGCTGCGGTGGACAGATTCTGATTCTGATTCCACTGATACTGCGAGCGATCGGCCGCGGGATCGTAACATTTATCAAAGACGTATTGCATGGCTGTGCACGCATTCTTCGTTTGTTCTGGAGAATCCTGCGCACACCAATCTGTTTGCAGCTTGAAGTTTCAAAAATTGTGGACCGAGAGCTTCGCAGCGCAAAGGGCAAAGGCTTCCGTGCACATCTGATAGCGATTGCCAGAGGTTTGCAGATCTGGCTGTTCAGTGATAACGGTTTGCTTGTGACAGTGTTCCAGTTTGCCGTGCCTGTGATCTGCTTTGGCTTTTTGTTTTCCATTGTCACCTACGGTACCAATTTAGAGTATGCAATTGCCGTGGAATTCAACGGAAAACACTTGGGTTATATTGCCAACGAGGAGGATTATCGTCAAGCAGAAGCCTTGGTGCGTGAGCGGCTTTCCTATGCCGCCGATCCGGTTTCCATGCCCTTTGTACGCAGTCTGACGCTGGAGCAATATGACGGCAGTCAACCGCTCTTTACGCCGGGCGGTCTGGCAGATGTCATGCTGACAACTGCGGATTTCTCGCTCTGTGAAGCCTATGGTGTCTATCGCAACGGAACGTTTCTCTGTGCGGTTGAGGAAAAAGATCCGATCGCAGCAGCACTTGCACAACAGCTTTCGGCCTATAGTGCATCCTTGAGTGTGCAGACCGATGCTGTCTACTATCAGGATACGATTTCCTATGTACAGGGTACCTATCTTGCGGATAATCTCACGGATACCGATACTCTCATTGCTGCACTGACAAAGCAAGATACCAAGACCATTACCTATACTTCCAAAAAAGATGAATCCATCTATACAGTCGCATCCAAGTATTCAACCTCTCCGGAAGTGATCAGAGAATGGAATCCCGCACTGCCTGATCTGCTGCCTGCCGGTACGAAAATCAAAGTACAGTTCACAGATTATGCCATGCCGATTGCATATCGTATTACGATCGACTCTGTTTCTGCGATCGCATATGACACCATCGAAATCGAGACCTCTGCACTCCCTGTGGGAGAACGAAAAGTCCTCTCAGCAGGTGTACCCGGAGAAACCAGACATGTCATGGAAGTGACCTATGTAAATGGTGTGGAATCCGAACGCAATATCCTGCAATCCACCATGGTTTCCGAGCCTGTGACAGAACGCGTCAGTGTGGGTACCTATGCAGCTGCCCCTGCCAGCACTTCCACACAACTGTTCGGTAACGGTGATCTGAGCTGGCCGATCAACGGTGGTTATATCAGCGATCCCTATATCAGCAACCGCAATCACCGCGGCTTGGATATTGCAGCACCTGCAGATACGGAAATCTTTGCCGCCGATGGCGGTGTGGTGCTCACAGCCGGTTGGAACCATCATGGCTATGGATACTATATTATTATCCAGCATGAAAACGGATACGAAACGCTGTATGCACACTGCAATCAACTGCTTTGCAATGTCGGAGAAACAGTGACCAGAGGTCAGCTCATTGCTCTGGTTGGATCCACAGGCAATTCCACGGGAAATCACCTGCATTTTGAAGTACGGCGAAACGGTGTCAACTATAATCCCGCCGATTTCCTGCGTGTCAATGCCGATTAACCCCACAACCACTTGCACGCCTTGCATCAGTCGATGTAAGGCGTGCTGCTTTTGATATGCAAAATCGGTTGGATTCTCTCCAAAAGGATACGAATCACCGGTAATAACGAATCAAACACGCCTCAGATTGCCAATCGTTCTGACAAAATGAGGCGTGTTGTGTTTATGCTGGATACGCATTACAGCAAAGCGATCAGCTGCTCTTTAGAGCGATACCCGATTACCTTTTCTGCCAGAATACCCTTGCGGAAAATCAAGATCGTGGGAATGCTCTCAATTCGATACTGCATGGCAAGTGCCTGCTGTTCATCTACATTGACTTTGCCAACCGTAACACGACCGGCATATTCTTCCGCAATCTCAGCAACAATGGGAGCAATCATCCGACAGGGTCCACACCACGATGCCCAGAAATCCACCAGCACAGTTCCCTCGGCCTGCAGAACCTCCTGTTCAAAATTGTCAGGCGTCAAAACGATTTCACGCATGATACTCTACTCCTTTATTTAGATTTATAATATAACATACAATGGCAAAAGCCTTCAAAGGATGGGTCGTTAATTTGTTCACGAAACTCCTTGCAAATGCAATGATATTCCTCGGTGCGCTGTGTACGACAGGGACAATATCCACCGGTACGTTCCAGACCTTCTTTGATCACCCGCACCATTTCAGCATCCGGATTGAGTGTAACAGGCATGTTCCAATTCCTCCTTTTATCCATACTATCATTCTGTCCGCTTCACAACAAATTATCATTGCATACATACAATCAGAATGATTTGCATTATTATACCATATTTCACAATCCTTGTAAAGTCAAATCCACAAAAAAGCCGCACACTTTCGTATGCGGCCTCCAAGGCAATATTAGGAAAGCTGATTTCGCTTCCAGACAGTCAAATCCTTTGCATCAATCGTGCCATCGGTATGCAAATCTGCCCGATCCGCCTGTTCCGGCAGCAGAGGTGCTTCCAGAATCAAGTGCTTTGTCAGCATCACAGCATCTGCCATTTCCACAGAACCGTTTCCATCAATATCTCCCACCAAAGGAATCGGCTGAGGTTCGGTAGTCGTTGTGGTTTCGGATGGCGTGGTCTGCGGAGGATCCGTTTCGCCGTTCCAATAAGAAAGAAGCTGCTGATACCAGAATTGTCCCATTTTCTGATAGCCTTCCTCGCTCGGATGCACACCGTCATAAAGATCGCTTTTTTTAAGTACCCGATTCATATCCGCAAGGACAATATTTGCACCCTCATTGCGTTTCTTTTCTACCAGTGCACGAATCTGTGCATTACACTGATCCACCGCAGCATCCATGGACTCCACAGTGAAATAATAAGGATTGATATAAGTCGGATCACCGGCATCCATACAGGGCAGTGTGGCAAGATATAATGCACCATCCTCGGGCAATGTAGGAAGAATTACATCCACAAGCCCCTCAAGCCGCTCTCCATAATGTGCAAGATCATAAAGGCTCAGAATATCATTGGTGCCGATCTGCAAAAAAATCACATCAGCAGGATGCTCTTTGAGCAGCCAGTCAATGAAGCTGGAAATACCAACTCTTCCACCGGAGATGGAATCCTCCTGTGCAATATTATCAACCGAATAGCCGCTGTAGCCTGCGTGCTGCGGATCATAACCGCTGCCTCCCCAGTTGGGTCCAACCATATCCACCAGCGCTTGCTGGCCATTTTCGGCAATCAGATTGCAAAGAGTATTACGATAGCCGCCGGTCATCCAAAAGCCATCGGTGATTGAATCCCCCAGACACATCAGTGATATGCTGCGCTGTTCCTCAGCACAAACCCCGGATGTGGTCATCAACATAGCTGCTGCGACTGCGCCTGCCGCAATTCTGCGCATAAAAGATCCATACATTTTGAGCTCCTTTCAAAGAAAAGCAAAATCGCTGCTGCTTTACTATATTGCTCTTTTCTGCATTGTATTATAGCAGAATCACAACCGTTTTTCAATGCATAATCATAACCGAACATTGTCCGATTGAAACATATCCAACGAGGCTGCAGAAGGAATCAAATCCATATGATGGGAAAAGTTGACAAAGCAGCGCAAATAGAGTATACTGATATATATTTGCGTATGATTCAGAAAGGAGTGCCGAGAATGCTTGAGGTTGTTTTATTGGGAACCGGCGGTACAATGCCGCTGCGCAACCGCTGGCTTACCGCATGCTGGATGCGCAGTCAAGGCAGTGCAATTCTCATTGACTGCGGCGAAGGTACCCAAATTGCCATGAAAGCTGCCGGTGTTTCTTTTACTGCCATTGAACTACTCTGTCTGACACACTATCATGCGGATCACGTCAGCGGATTGCCGGGTCTGCTGCTTTCCATGGGAAACGAAGGCCGTACTGCACCGTTGACCATTGCGGGTCCACAGGGACTGCAGCGCATTGTGGATGGACTTCGTGTCATTGCTCCGGAGCTTCCTTTTCCGCTGGTATTGCAGGAATGGCAATC
>JAFXJT010000078.1 GCA_017532085.1 Oscillospiraceae bacterium
ACAACTACCACTACAACAACTACCACATCGACTACTCCCAAGGATGAACCCAGTAATGTTCGTTATGGTGATGTCAACTGCGATGGTGTTGTAAAGATCGATGACGTAGTTCTGATCAATCGCTATGCTGCTGAGGATACCTCCATCAGCATCTCCGACCAAGGCATGCTCAACGCCGACTGCGCTTTCAATGACAAGGTGGATACCACCGATGCCGTTGCGATTTTGCAATATCTGGCAGGCCTTTTATCCTATGGGGAGCTGGGAAAAGCTTCTTGACAATTTCATAGTCCTTTTCAAACGCTCTCTGCTTTCTCTTGGCAGAGAGCGTTTTTTGATGGATTTTCACTTTTTTCAAAAAAAGGGCTTGACAAATTAAAATGATCGTGGTATACTATCTATAACGATTAAACAATTGCTTAATCGTAAAATCGAAAGGAGCATGTACTATGAAACGCAGCTATCATATTGAAGTGGAATGTGCAAACTGTGCCAATAAAATGGAAGCCGCACTCCAACGAATAGAGGGCATAGAGCACGCAGCAATCCAGTTTATGACGCAAAAACTGACGGTGGAGTTTTCTGCCGCTGCGGATCCCGATGCAGTGATGCAGAAGGCGCAAAAGGTATGTCGAACCATTGAACCGGATTGCGAAATCATATTTTGATATCACTGCCAATCAGCATGAGGAAAGGAAGGAAGCAATTATGACAAAGAAGCAGCGCAATCGATTGTATCGCATTCTGGTTGCAGGCGCTATGATGCTATTGCTTCTGCTGCTGCCGATCAAAGGACTTCTGCGCTTTGTGCTCTATCTCATCCCCTATCTGATCATTGGCCATGACATTCTGCGCAAAGCCTTTCTGGGCATTCGCAACAGACAGATGTTTGATGAAAACTTTTTGATGGCAGTCGCTACCATCGGTGCGCTGATCATTGGACTGACTCGCAGCGGGGATTACGGAGAAGCGGTTGCTGTGATGCTTTTTTATCAGATCGGCGAGCTGTTTCAAAGCTATGCTGTGGGAAAAAGCCGCAAAAGCATCAGCAAACTGATGGATATTCGTCCCGATTATGCCAATATTGAAGAAAACGGCGCATTGATGCAAGTCGATCCCGCTTCCATTGCAATCGGTACTGTGATTGTGGTGCAGCCCGGCGAAAAAATTCCACTGGACGGCATCATTACCGAAGGCTCTTCGGCACTGGATACAGCCGCACTCACCGGAGAAAGTGCGCCCAAGGAGGTCCGCTGTGAAGATGCCGTCATCAGCGGCTGCATCAATCTGAGCGGTGTTTTGAAAATCAGAACAACCAAAGAATTTGAAGACTCAACCGTTGCAAAAATCCTTGATCTGGTGGAAAACGCAAGTACTCGCAAAGCAAAATCCGAAGCATTTATCTCAAAATTTGCAAAGTATTATACACCGGCCGTTTGCATTGGCGCATTTTCTCTAGCGATCTTGCCGCCTCTGTTTCGTATCGTTTTCTTGCATACCTCTGCACTCTGGAGCGAATGGATCTATCGTGCGCTGACTTTTTTGGTCATTAGTTGCCCTTGTGCTCTGGTCATCAGCATTCCTTTGAGCTTTTTCGCGGCCATTGGCGGTGCGGGCAAATTGGGAATTCTGATCAAAGGTGCCAATTATCTGGAAGCACTTTCCTATGCCGATACCGTCGTGCTTGATAAAACCGGAACGCTGACAAAGGGAGTTTTTGTCGTCAGTGAAATCCTTTACCATACCCTTCCCAAAGAACAGATACTGGAATATGCAGCATATGCCGAAAGTGCATCCTCACATCCTATCAGCAAGAGTCTGCAGCAGGCCTATGGCAAACCCATTGATCACAACCGAGTCCATGAAATCCGTGAGATCAGCGGCATGGGTGTGATGGCTGTGGTAGATGGCTGTTCCGTGGCAGCAGGCAACAGAGCCTTGATGCAGCAGCTTGCAATTTCCTATCCGCAGGAAAGCAATCTCGGTACTATTGTGCATCTTGCGGTCAATGGCTGCTATGCAGGACAAATTCTGATTGCCGATCAACTCAAACCAAAAGCGAAAACTGCTGTGAAAGCTCTGCGTCAATGCGGAATTCGAACAACCATCATGCTCACAGGCGATCGGAAAGAAGCAGCAGCCGAAACCGCTCAGCAATTAGAGCTGGATGCGGTATTCAGTGAACTGCTGCCGCATGAAAAAGTCGAACGGGTAGAAGCATTGCTCTCACAGCAAACACCCAAAACAACACTGCTCTTTGTGGGTGACGGCATCAATGATGCACCGGTTCTCTCCAGAGCCGATATCGGAATTGCTATGGGCGCCATCGGCTCCGATGCTGCCATTGAAGCTGCGGATGTGGTGCTCATGGATGATGATCCCATAAAAGTTGCTTCCGCCATCCGGATCTCACGTCATTGCATGAGGATTGTTCGTCAGAACATCATCGTTGCCATCGGTGTCAAACTGATCTGTCTGCTTCTGGGCGCCTTCGGCATCGCCAATATGTGGCTTGCGGTGTTTGCCGATGTAGGCGTCATGATGCTTGCAGTCCTCAATGCCATTCGAGCGTTATATATCAAACCTTTTTCAGAACAGGAGGAATTGTCTCATGCCTGAATCCTTTGCCGAAGAAACCCACATCTGTCTGGGTAAGCATTCCTTTGACCATATGCCGAAGCTTCATGAATTCCAAAGTGTTTCCGAGCTTTATAAGCTGCTGAGTGACAGCAGTCGTATCCGTATTTTCTGGATCCTTTGTCATTGCGAGGAATGTGTTCTGCATCTTTCTGAGATGATGGATATGAGCAGTCCTGCCATTTCTCATCATCTCAAGCAGCTTCGTGCAGCCGGACTGATCCTCAGTCGCAGAGAGGGAAAAGAGGTCTATTACCGTGCTGCTGCAACAAAACAAGTGGAGCTGCTCCATCAAATGATCGAAACCATTGTCCAGATCACCTGCCCCGAATCGGAAACCCATTCCACAGAAGACTTTACCCTTACCGAATGATGATCGATTCCCATGATGCTTCAAATATCCTCGCAGCCATGAGCAGTCTTTTCTTCGTTCCGTGATCGCATCATCATTACAAGCCAAACACCCAGGAAGCGGAAGAACCGAACCATTTTGTACAACAGCACAAAATGATTCGGTTCCTTTTTCTTCTCAGGTGTTTGAAGTATCCATAGAGAAACGCTTACGCATCTGCCTTGCGAGGCTCCTTTGCCATAAAGAACAGAGCAACGGTACCGGGGCCTGCATGGGCACCAATGACAGCACCGATATCTCCGATGAGAACATTCTTAGCGCCATATTCTCTCTCCAAGGTTTCCTTCACCAGCACAGCAGCATCCATATCATCTGCTTGACTGATATATATCTGCTGTGTCGGATCCTCGACTTCCTCGTGGAAATGCTTCGCAAGCTCCAGAAGCGCATTTTTTCTGCCTCTCACCTTACTGAACGCCACCAGCTTGCCATCGTGCGTAACACGCAATACAGGCTTAATGCCCAGCAGAGTACCGGCAATGGCAGCCATACTGCTCAGTCGGCCGCCACGCTTGAGAAACATCAGATCATCTACCGTAAACCAATGACTGATCCGCAGACGATGATCCAGCAGATACTGCTCCAGCTCCTCGATAGAGGCACCCTTTTCCCGCTGATGAACAGCAAAATACAGCAATAAGCCCTGACCCATGCTGGCAGAAAGACCATCAATGGTAATGATCTTACGATCGGGATATTCTGCCGAGAGTTCTTCCTCCGCGAGCTTTGCGGTTGCAAACATACAGCTCAGTGCCGATGAGAATGACAAATACAAAATATCCTTTCCTGCCTCAAGTAACGGACAGTACGTCTCACGGAATCTGCCAAGATTAGCGGCAGAGGTACAGGCAACCTGCCCCTCCCGCAATGCCTGATAAAATGCAGCACCCGTCAAGGTGCAAGGCTGTGCCGGATTGTCCTTCATAAATACATTCAGCGGTACACAAAGCACACCCATTTTCTCCAACATTTCCAGCGGAAGATCACAGCCGGTATCTGTTATGATTACATATTGTTTCTCCATTGAGATTGCCCTCTTTCCTTTCTTGTTTCTGTATGCACTCATAATGCAATTCACTATGCTATTATTGTACTGGATTTCCAATCGTTTGTCACGCTATCTTCTGTCCGTTTGAGGAAACGGTAGGGAGAATTGGCAAAGAGTGCAAATTCTCCGACTCTACCCACAGGAGAATTGGCGTATTTTCGTGCTTGCATTCTGGTTTCTTTTGTGGTATAATAGTATCATCAGAAAATAAGGAGGCGCATATGGCAGAGTTGAAACAAATCGTAGCACGCAATTTGAGCCGGCTGCGCAAACAAAACCATCTGACACAAATCCAGCTTGCCGAGCTGATTCACTATTCCGACAAAGCCGTATCCAAATGGGAACGGGGTGAATCACTGCCGGATCTGCTGGTGCTCAAGCAGCTGGCTGACTATTATCATGTCACATTGGATGATCTGGTAAAAGATCCCATGAATGAACCTGTGATGTCCATGGAGGAAACCATGCAGCAGGATCAACATGCATCTGTCAAGGAACAAAAAGCTGCAGCTCGTAACCGCCTGATCATTGCCGGTATGGCCGGTGTGTTGGTATGGCTGATCGCTACCATACTCTTTGTCATTCTGGATATTTTTGTACCCGATCTGAAATACTCGCCCTATATGTTCATTTATGCCATTCCGTTAACCGCAATTGTCTGGCTGGTATTCAATTCGGTATGGTTTAACCGTCGCAGGAATTATCTGATCATCTCCATATTAGTTTGGACTACGCTGGGTGTTCTGTATATTTCGTTTTATGAATACAATTTCTGGCCGGTATTCATTATCGGTATTCCTGCACAGATTATTATTCTGCTCTGGTCAAAGCTGCGTCCGAAAAAAGCCGCAATCAAGCAGTCGGAATAATCCTGTTGCACACAATCCCCTTTGAGCAATGCACGATTTGCAGCTCAAAGGGGATCTTTTTATCATAAAATTCTTATGCGACTGTCAATACAGGCATCCAGTTGATGACCTTGCAATCGGCAAGAGCCAACGCCGCAAGCAGCTCTTCACGCTGCTGTGCATTCAGCATACCGGTATAGCAAGCCGCGCCATCTTTCAATGCTGCCGCCTCAATAAAGCCATCCAAGCCCTTTGCATCGCAATAGGCATCCACAAGCTCGGCAAGACACTCAGCATCCCTGTTTTCGGTACGAATCATCATGCCGCAGCAAAGTGCATCGGCATCAGCAACAAAATCCTGCGTTTCGCTTTCTGCCCAGTTCTGTGAAAAGACAGTTCTGCTATGCTTGGCAGCTTCGATGACATCGCCCAAAACCGCACTGGCAGTGGGCAGCTTACCGGCACCTCTGCCGCTAAATACAGCCTTATCAAAACCATCCCCACAAACCATGACTGCATTGAATACACCGTCAATACGCGACAGCAGATTGTCGTGAGGAACAAACATCGGCTGCACCATGGGCAAAATTCTGCCATCCTCTAAACGCTGCACCGAAGCAATCAGCTTGACTGCACCATCCAATGCATCGGCAGCCTCTGCATCAGCCAGAGAAATATTACGGATGCCCTTCGTGGATACGCTGTCGGGATACACATGCTTCCCGAATACCAAAGAAGAAATGATGCAGATCTTGCGGCAGGCATCGTGACCATCTACATCCGCACCGGGATCACGCTCAGCATAGCCAAGTTCCTGTGCCAGCGAAAGCGCAGATTCAAAATCCATATCTTCGGCAAGCATTTTTTCCAGAATAAAATTCGTTGTACCATTGAGAATACCGTAAACAGCGGAAATATCATTGGCTGCCAGACAACGGTGCAGCGGACGAATAATCGGAATCGCACCGCCCACACTTGCCTCAAAGAAGCAATTGCAGGAATGTGCCTTTGCCTCTGCCAAGAGTGCAGCACCCTTTTGTGCGATCAGCTCCTTGTTGGAAGTTGCTACGCTGATGCCTTTGGAAAGACACTGCATCAAATAGGTATACGCAGGTTCGACACCGCCTATGCACTCCGCTACCACTGCTACCTCCGGATCAGCCAGAATCGTATCAATGGTTTTGGTAAATTTCTCCGAATAGGGAGAATCCGGAAAATCACGCAGATCCAAAATATAGCCTACATCCATAGGCTCGCCGGCCTTCTGCTCAATCTTCGCACGATTCTTATAAAACAGCTCCACAACACCGGAGCCTACCGTACCATAACCCAACACTGCAAATTTCTTCATAATCTCCTTGCTTTCCGCATCGTAATCTGCGAAAAGACTCCTTTCTGCAAAACTTAAGCCCTGTATCAAAAGCCCGATAGCAGCTTGACCTCTGCAACGCCATTCAAAGCACGCAGCGACTGGCATAGCAACGGCATCTGTGCAGCATCATCCATCCGGAACGATACCGTTACAATGGCAGCACCGTCCACAGGAACACTTTGATTCACTGTCAGCAGATTGGCATTGGCTTCATACAAAACGGTCAACACACCCGAAAGCACACCGGAATGATCGTGCAGCAGCAAGGACAGCGTAAATACCCTCTGCTTCATCTGTTCCTCATATACAAAAACAGAATCACGATATTTGTAAAACGCACTTCTTGAAATGCCAACAGCACGACAAGCTGCAGCCGAGCTTTTTTCTTCTCGATTGGCAAGCATGCGTTTGACAGTCAGCACCTTCAAAATGACTT
Organism: Oscillospiraceae bacterium; assembly: GCA_017532085.1. Taxonomy (GTDB): domain Bacteria; phylum Bacillota; class Clostridia; order Oscillospirales; family Ruminococcaceae; genus Firm-04. Next base: position 6,754 of record JAFXJT010000078.1, read on the forward strand.
CCGGCAGAACAGAAGCGTCAACCACGACCCAGTTTTCCGCAATATTATGTTGTTCCTCAGCCATGCCAACGCCTCCTTTTTGTGTTGTAATTCCACGTATGACGGACAGTTGTACATCCACAAAAATCATTATATCACATTCCCATCATTTTGTCAAGCCGTTTCACAGTTTTGATGCATCGGCAGAACCATAGAAAATCCCCCAAAAAAATCAGGATATTTCCGTCAGAACCACGGAAATATCCTGATTACCATGCTGCACTCAAAGAAATACAGAAAGCAACCCATGCAGGCAAGCGCAAAGCACAATGCCGACGGTCATCGGCAAGACAAAAGCAAAGACGGTATGTCGTAAGCTGCCGGTTTCCTTGCGGATCGTAAGTAAAGTAGTGGCACAAGGCCAGTGAAACAGCGTGAATACCAGAAAACAAACCGCTGTTGCAATGTTCCAGCCATTGGCAGTTAAAATCTGCTGCAATGCGCCAAGGGAGCTATAATCGGTGAGTTGTGCAGCACCCGTATATACTGTTACTGCCACCGGCAGCACAATTTCATTGGCAGGCAATCCCAGCAAAAACGCCAGCAGCAAAACGCCATCCAAACCAATGAGCCATCCCAACGGTGAAAGCAGATCCGCAGCATACATCAACAAGGAAACACCACCCGAACGCAGATTTGCCATCACCCAGATCAGCAGATTCACAGGTGCTGCAGTCATCACTGCACGACCCAGCACCACCAGAGTCCGCTCAAACACCGATCGCACCAAGACCTTTCCGATCTGTGGACGGCGATAAGGCGGCAGCTCCAAAACAAACGATGATGCTTCCCCTTTCAATACGGTAGCAGTGAGAATTCTGGACACCAAAAAGGTCATGGCAATGCTTAGCAGAATCAGCAGCGTCAGCACAGCAGCTGCTTGCAGAGATGCCAATCGCGCACCGGTAAAAAAGATAGTTGCAATTGCCAGCAGCGACGGAAATCCGCCTTGTCGGGGAACAGTCATCGGCGCAGCGTCAATGTCAGAGTTTCCCCATTCCATTCTGCCGCCTCCACCACCAGAGAACATACCGCAATCCGTGCAACTTGAGAAATCTGTGACAGCTGCTTTGCAGCAGATGACGGCAAATATACCAACAAAGCATTCCAGACAGCTCGATCGGCAGCCACACCCTGCAGATTACGGCAATCACAAGCATGAGCTCTTGCCTTGGCGCGGCAAAGATAATCATATTGTCCATCTCTGCCGCTGCGTTTTTTACACTGCATGATATCACCGCAGCAACCGCAGCGCAACCGTCCTCGCAGCAATCCCAGAGATGCTATTGCAGAACAACGCGGACGTGGATACATTGTAGCTGCCTGCAAAGCGCACCACTCTGCGCCTGAACAAACCGCAGGATGCATGCCTTCCGCCGCAAGACACAGCATCTCGGCTGCAGAATGATTGGGATGCTTTCCATAAACCAGCACACCGTTTCGGCATTGCTGCTGCGGCGAAAAGCAAATCTGATAGCCATGTGCTTGCAGCCATGCGGCAGTATCGGAATCCGCAGCTGCATACACCGGATTTTGGAGCATCGCACGCAGATAACGTCTGGAAAACCGCTTCCCCTGCCGATTGCGGTATATTTGAAGCCTCTGCTCTGCCAACGCCAGCGAACCTCCTTGGCGCATGATACGAAACAGATCCCGCACCACAGCAAATTCCGATTCCAATACTGCAAGATGTGAGGCTGCTTTCGGCACAGCAGTACGCAGAATCTGATAGCCATAAGGAGGCGGTCCTCCCATCCAGCGCCCACCGGCTGCCAGAGTATACATATTATCCCGCACACGTTCTGCAATGGTTTCCCGTTCCAGTTGAGAAAACACCGACGCAATATAGAGCATGGCTCTGCCCATAGGTTTTGCAGTATCAAATTCCTCGCTGGCACAAAGAAAACTGACCTGATGGCGGGCAAATTCTTCCATTAACGCCGTAAAATCACTGACGCTGCGACTGATCCGATCCAGTCGATAACAAACCACACAATGAATGATGTTTGCACGGATATCCGAAAGCAGCCGCTGCATGGCCGGTCGATAAAGTGCTGCACCGGAAAAGCCCTCATCCTGATAAACCCATGCTTGTGCCGCCTCTTCCGGAGATCGATGTGCCGCAAGACAGGCTCTGCAATGGTCGATCTGGCTCTGCATGGATTCTCCGCGGTGGGTATTCACGGATTTCCTGCAATAAATTGCTGCATACATGAAAAAACCTCCCTGTCGCATAGAATCGAATGATTCATTGTATCCGACAAGGAGGTTCTGTTATGTCTTTTGATGAAAAAAAGCAGCTGATTCTGCGCTGCAGCCAAGAGGAATACAGCAAAGAGGCACTGTTTGCATTGCTGCATAGCTATGGCACTGCTATGCCTTGCGAAACACCTGTAATCCAAAAGCCAGCTGCACCTGCAAAGATGGAACAGCAAGCAGTTTTGCCCGATCCGCAGGAGCCGTTTTGCGAGCATAAGGGGTCATATCAAACAAATTCCGCAGCGCATCACCGCTTACCGTAATGCTTGTTTTTATTTGTTCCTGTGCAAGGCTGACAAAGCCTTCCGGCGTTTCCCACACCGGTCGATTTTCATAAGGCTGTTCATATACTGCTGCTTTCAGCTCCCATAAATGTCGCTCCAAGGGGATTGCACGCAGCAGGATTCCGTTGTTTCGCAGTACACGAGCAAATTCCTTCGGCTCACAAGGTGCAAACAGATTCAATAAGCAATCTGCACTTTGATCTGCTGCCGGCAGATGATTGATGGAAGCCACTGCCCAGTGGTTTTCAAAGGTCTGCTCAGCGCCGGCCCGTCGAGCGGCATAGCTAAGAGCATTGGTGGAAATATCAAAACCTGCCAGCACCGGCCGATTCCCTTGTGCAGCCAAAAACCGTGCCAGATGACAGGAATACCAACCCTCTCCGCAGCCGATATCCAGTATGACAGGATTGGATACGGTACCGTATTCAAGCATCGCCTGTTCGATGGCTTCCAGCAAGGGTGTATACCATCCTTGCTCCAGAAAAGCACGTCGTGCCCGCACCATATCCGAATCGTCTCCCCGCAGGCGATGGCTTTGTCTCTGCAGCAAATTGACATAGCCGGAACGAGCACGATCAAAGCTGTGTCCGTTTCTACAGACATATCGCGCAGCTTCCTTTTGCAGGGCAGTATGACATACAGGACATTGCAATGAAAATGATTGCTCCGACATGGCTGTGCCAAGTTCAAACATAAGATTTATCCACCTTTATGACTGTATAGCAATGCGGGAACTGCGCAGTAACTGCTTCACTGATCGCCTGCTTCAATGCGGCATCGGTCATGGAAAAGGAAAAGGGCACACAGACATCAAAAATCAGGTTGGTATGTGTGGGGCCTTCTACCATGCGAAAATCATGAATGGATATCTCAGTATGCACCGAATGAATAATACGAACCAACGCCGCATGCATGGCAGAAACCGCCTTATCATCCACCGCTATGGGATCCATATGAATCACGGCTTCACAGAAAAACGCTTCGGAAAGCTCCCGCTCCACATTATCAATGAGATCATGAAGCACAAAGATATCCTCATTGGCAGGCACCTCAGCGTGCAGCGAAATCATCACTCTTCCGGGACCATAGTTATGAACAATCAGATCATGTACTCCTACGATTTTTTCATGAGAAAGGACAAGCGTTTCAATCTGCATGACCATCTCCTTCGAAGGCGGCTCACCCAGCAGCGGAGAAATCGTATCTTTTGCTGATTCAAAACCTGTCCGCAGAATCAATACCGAAACCAGAATGCCGCAGATTCCGTCAACTTTCATGCCAAAGTATACAGAAAGCAGCGTACAAAGCAATACCACCAGGGTAGATATCGCATCGCTGACAGAATCAGCCGCAGTTGCCTTCATGGCAGCAGAATCTATTTTTTTGGCAACCGCCCGATGATACAGGAACATATAACCCTTCACCAGAATGGAAGCTCCCAACACCAGAAGCACCGGCAAAGAGCCTTCCACAGGTTCGGGATGCAGCAGCGTTTTCACCGAGGAAATCAGCAGCTCCAAGCCCATCCAAAGGATCAGCACCGACACAGCAAGTCCCGCCAGATATTCCATACGGCCATGTCCGAAGGGATGCTCAGGATCCGGTGCTTTTCCGGCAAACCAAAAGCCCAGCAGCGTAATCAAGGAAGATGCTGCATCAGATAAGTTGTTCATTGCATCGGCAGTAATGGCAATCGAACCGCTCAGCCAACCGGCGATGCACTTGGCAGCCGTCAGACAAAGATTCAACACAATTCCCAGCACTGAACACAAAATCCCATATGCCTTTCGCACTTTGGGATCCCGGTAGTCTGATGCATTTTTGATAAATAGTTTGGCAAGCAATGCAACCATTGTGCAATCTCACTTTCTCAATCTCATAAAAAATGTTTCCCTGATCAACGCAGCGGTAATCTGCCGTTGCAGGGAACAAAACTATTGGTCAGAATCGCAAGAAGCCGCTCTCTGGGACTATCGATGATCCTGCATTCTGTTACGCCTACCGCATTGCAGCCAAATCCCATAGCCATGGTCAAAGACTGCTTGCCGCATGCGCGGCAGCGTTGAAAACAAGAATCCGCATTAAATGCAATCCGAGGCAGCAATCCACTGTCCTCCAACAGCGTAAACAACGGAAAAAAGATCGCCATAGGCGGCAGCATCACAGAGATTACCCAGCAAGTGCCGCGCAAAGCACCATCAATCAGCGCGCCGCTGCACCACCATGGAATCCCTGCCCCATCGGCAGCTCTGCGGATGCCATTACAAAAAGCACTCAAAGTTTCAAATAGCCAAGCGGATGGGATGTTGGCACCCATAATCGTCAGCCAAAACACACAAAACAACAGCAAACCCATCAGCGGCCATCCAAATCGCCTGCCTGTTACAAGCCGATCCATTCGATGATCCCGCAAAGTGGCCTGCGGTGATATCTGGACGGTTTTTTGTGCAATAGCAGCAGCACGCAAAATTACCGTCGCCGCAATCAACTTTTCATATTCCTGCGGAGTCATGGATGCTTCGTGAAGGAGCTTTGCTGCACGATGCAATCCGATTTTCCACTCCTCGGAAGCAGCAGACAACGGTTGAGGTAAGGAAAAGCCGGGCATCAGCAGATGCACTGCAGCCCAGCGTGGGGATATCACAGGTGATTCAGGAAAATACGGCGTGATTGCTTCACTTGCTATGGCAATGGCACGCTCTGCTACATCAGGATATCGGATGACAGCAGCTTCCTCCGAACGATGTCCTGCCTGCTTTACGGCTGCTTCCAGCAGCGGACGCAGGGTATGCTTATTTCGGGCAGTAACACCTACAACAGGAATCCCCAACAGCTTAGAGAGTCTCGGCAGATCTATGCGGATTTGCTTCTGCTCTGCTTCATCCATACAATTGACGCAAAGCACCATATCCGAACGCATCTCCAGAATCTGCAGCGCAAGGATCAAGCCCCGCTCCAGACAAACTGCATCACACACACAAATCACGCCATCATATGCAGCGGAACAAAGCGTATCCCGTGCTGCAATCTCCTCGGCTGTTTGTGAAAGCAGGGAATACGTACCGGGCGTATCCAACAACCGAATGGTTCTGCCCCCGAACTCCAGTGTGCCTTTGGCGCTTTCGACGGTTTTTCCGCACCAGTTTCCGGTATGCTGCCGCATTCCGGTCAATGCATTAAATACAGTACTTTTTCCCACATTCGGATTGCCCGCCAGTACAATGGTCAGATCCGTGGACATTTCGCTTGGCAATGCAAGTGCAATTTGAATCTGTTCACAATCTGCATGACGAAGCGCCAACAGCGCTCCTCTTACCCGATAAGCCGAAGGCTCACCGCTGGGTGCACGCATCACACATTCCACTTCTGTTCCCGGAATGAGACCGAAGGCTTCCAGACGTTTTTGCATGACCGGCGGCAGAGATACCGAACGGACATATCCGTGCTCGCCCACAGCAAGAGCTGCAAGAGATGATAATTCCTCCATATTCTTCTCCCTTCTTCGATGGAAAACGGCATCAGACTGCCATTTTCAGCATATGCAGCCGAAGAAGAATGGGTGACGATTCTCAGAGGAAACCAGCCGTTCGGGATGTTACATTCTGTTTTTGTAATCCGAGAAGGAAAAGCTGTGAAGTACCTGACAGCTTCCATCCGGTTCGCGCACAGCCACCGAAGGCAGCGGCATACCGGTATACATAACTGCTTTGGTGATGGTGTTGATCGCCATATCAGCAAACACCAGCCGTTCACCGATCTGCAATGGATGATCAAAGGAGTAATCACCGAATATGTCCTCCGGCAAACAGCTTCTGCCGGCAATCCGAACCGTATAGGCAGCTTCGCCCGGCTCTCCGGCATTTTGCAGCGGCGGATAATAGCCAAGCTCTGTCACATCAGGTGTATGACAAACTGCAGAAGCATCCACAATCGCAATGGGAATCCGGTTTTCTACCATATCCAGCACAGTAGTAATGAAATACCCTGCTCTCCATGCAATGGCTTCTCCCGGCTCCAGATAAACCGTAAGTCCATAGGTTTCCTGCAAATTTCGGCAGCAGCGTTCCAGCCTGTCCACATCATATTCGGGACGAGTCAAAGCATGGCCGCCGCCCAGATTGATCCATTGAAGCTCCGGCAGCAGCGGTCCGAATTTTTGAATCACAGCTTCCGCAAGCTGCTCCAGTGCATCGGCATTCTGCTCATAGAGCGCATGTACATGCAGACCTGTGATCATTTTACGTTCTGCCTTCGGAAACTGTGCTACCGTTGTGCCCAAACGGGAAAACGGTGCACAGGGGTCATAATCAGAGCATTGCTGCAGCGGGATCTCCGGATTGACACGCAATCCAACCATACAGCCTGCTGCCTGTGCCTGTCCGCCGAATCGACGAAGCTGTGTGGGAGAGTTGAATACGATATGATCGCAGATTCCACATAGCGTTTCGATTTCCTCCGGCCGATATGCCGCTGCACAGACATGATTTTCACCATGAAAATACAAATGCGAAAGCTGTGCTTCATATTCTCCGGCAGCAGAAGTGCCATCCAAATAACGAGCAATCATAGAATAAAAAGGATAACAAGAAAACGCTTTCTGTGAAAACAGCAGCTTGCAGCCCACACGTTTACGAATTCCATCCAATATAGTAAGATTTTCTTTGAGCCGATTCCGGTCGATCAGAAAACACGGCGTTGGCAGATTGGACTCCAGCATATTCGTTTCTCTCCTATCTGATTCAAATTAAGAGAATGCCTATATGATTATGAAAACCACATATGTTCTGCAAAAATTTTGATGCCGATACCGATGAGGATGATTCCTCCCAAAATTTGTGCCTTGTTATTGAGCAGAGAGCCAAAGCGTTTGCCCAGCAAAACGCCACAGCAGCTCAAAGCCAATGTTATACAGCAAATCAGCAATACGGCAGATACAATATGAATATCGGGCAAGGCTGCAAAGCTTACTCCGACTGCCAGTGCATCAATACTGGTAGCCACACCCTGCAGCAGTAATAACTTCCATGTAAAAGAGCCTTCGGGCTTATCTTCCTCATCATGATGCAACGCTTCCCACAGCATCTTACCGCCGATAAAGCCCAATAAAATCAGCGCAATATAGTGATCGAATGCAGAAATCACATCCGAAAAAAAGGTTCCCAGATAATAGCCGATTAACGGCATAAGCCCTTGCATAACGCCAAAGCAGACTCCGATTGAAAGAATCTGACCTGCTTTGAGATTCCGATAACACATTCCGTTTGTCATAGCAACGGCACAAGCATCCATAGAAAGGCCGAATGCCAGCATACAAAGCGCAATGATTCCCATAAACAGACTCCTTTTGATAAAATGGCGTATTGATTCATTATAGCATATCCATTCAAATTTGTAAAGATTCCCATTGACGATTCCAAATTTCTTTTTCCATCCAATGAGACAATCCTCCTTTTAATTCCTGCAGCATGCAATTTTTACACTACATTACGAAAATTTTACATTTGTTCGGGCATATTAAATCTATGTGAAACTGACGTAAAGCTTTCGACAATCCTATTGACCAGACGACCATCCTTCCATATAATATAACCGATGCCAAACGCATCGGATCGTTTTGAAAAACAGATGGGCTGTTTTCTGTTGGTAAGAGGAGGAATACTATCACATGAATGCTTCCATTCTATTGGGACTGCTCGGCGGTCTGGCTCTGTTTCTTTACGGCATGCAAATGATGAGCAACGGTCTTGAGGCAGCTGCCGGCAACCGAATGAAACAGATTCTTGAAAAGCTTACCGCCAATCGGGTTTTAGGTGTATTGGTTGGTGCCGCAATTACTGCCGTAATCCAGTCCTCATCGGCTACTACAGTCATGACCGTAGGCTTTGTCAATTCCGGTATGATGACCTTGCAGCAGGCAGTCTGGATCATCATGGGTGCCAATATCGGTACAACCATCACCGGTCAGCTCATTGCCTTGGATGTAGGAGTCATTGCTCCTCTGTTTGCCTTTTTCGGTGTTGCAATGGTTGTGTTCCTCAAATCTCCGAAGCTGCATCATATCGGTAAAATTCTTGCCGGATTGGGCATCCTCTTCATCGGCATGGATATTATGGGTTCTTCCATGGAGCCTTTGCGGGAATCAGAAGCGTTCATAGCACTCATGACTCGTTTTACCAATCCTTTGCTGGGAATTCTGGCAGGTGCGGTCTTTACAGCCATCATTCAATCCTCATCGGCATCGGTTGGTATTCTGCAAACACTGGCTGCTGCCGGATTGATCCCCTTTTCCAGTGCAGTATATGTCCTGTTTGGCCAGAACATCGGAACCTGTGTTACGGCGGTGCTGGCATCTGTGGGAACCAATCGCAATGCAAAACGCACCACGGCCATTCACCTGTTCTTTAACATCATCGGCACGATCCTGTTTACGATACTATGTCAGCTGCTGCCGCTTGCAGATTGGATTACAGCAATAACACCCAATGAAACAGCTGCACAAATTGCCAATATGCACACGCTCTTCAATATTGCAACCACATTGCTGCTGCTTCCGCTGGGAACTTGGATGGCAAAGCTTGCGATGATCCTGCTGCCGGAACACAAAGAGTCCTATGCTGCGCCCTCTCTGGCCACACTGACCGAGGAATATGGCAGAAACAGAACCTCTCTGGGCGCATCGGCAATCCATATGGATCTGCTGCATGCAGAAATCCAGCGTATGATCACGCTGGCAGGTGAAAATACGAAGCGCAGTTTTCAGGCAATTCTCGACGCCGATGACAGTGCCTTGCAATCTGTGGAAGAAACAGAAAGTACAATTGATACCCTGAATAAGGAAATCTCACAATATATCGCAAAAATTCTGGTGAACAATCATAACGGCGAAAATATTGCCGATATTGAAGAATATTTCCTGATTACCGGCAATGCAGAACGTATCGGAGATCATGCACTGAATATTGCGGGCTATGTAGAGACCATTCATCGGAAATCTATTGCTTTTTCGGAAAAAGCACGTGCAGAGCTGATCGAAATGCAGACAATCACAGAACGAGCGTTGGATAAAATATTCCGGCGTAATCCCGAAACAACCGAGTGGCTGTCTGCCATTGCAGCCATGGAGCAGCAGATGGATGATATGACACGGAATTATCGTGAACGACACTTGGAGCGTATGCGCAGCGGTCACTGTTCCGCTGAAGCTTGTATTCTGTATTCGGAGCTGCTGACTGATTTCGAACGAATCGGCGACCATATTTTGAATATCGCACAAGCATATGCCAAAATTCATTTGGCAATATAATCCCACAGCTTACCGAAGCTCAAAAGCAGCCTTGTCAGGATATCGCAAGGCTGCTTTCTGATTGACTTATTCTGCCTGCTGTACTATCATTCTGGCATGGAAGAAGTGCAAAACGCTCGACAGGAAATGAACAGGACGAAGTATCAGGCGATATGATACTTATGGCTCACTTCGGTGGGCCTTTATTTTTTTTGCCTGTTTTGGCTTGATGAATTGGAAGGATTATGGTATAATGAGAAAAACGAGAGGAGAAGCTACGATGTCCATTGAATCCAAAATAAGTGCTGATGTATGCACTTTTCATATATCATCGCCTATACATATAGTACTCTACGGGTATCCGGAATACGATTATCTTAATCCCAATCTAAAAGCTATTATGGATACTATGGGCATATACATTGATGCAGAAAAGCTGTTTGACTTCTTCTTTGATCAAAAATCCGGCGAAGGCGACCTCTGGGTAATTGGAAATCACAAAAACAACTGCATGGTGTTCAATCTTTACGCAGATCCGCATGATCAGATGGATGTCATTTCATTCGGTGTTATATGCAAAAAAGAGCATAGCGATCGTATCTATGATCTGATGAGTGCTATGAAAGAGGAAACACAGAAAAAGCTCCGTTTTGCTTCGTATGACATTACAGAAAAAACCGGTCGGTTATCTGCTGTATTAGCCGGTGAAAACGAATATACCACAGGTGCTTTTACGCAAAAGATCAGATATGCAGAATCATTCGCTGATTTTTGTGCACAGAATAATATTTGAAAAGAATACTACCCCGAAATCCTTAGTAGTAAAACACCCCGATTTCTACTACTATTTTACTACTAACGACGTCCGCAATTTGCAAAGTCTTGCTCCGTTTTGTCGTTTTCGCCCTATTCTGTCAAATTGGTAGTAAGAAAAAATCACCCCGATAAGCCTTGCAAAACAGGGCAAAATCGGGTAAATCAGAGAGGAAAAAACGTATGATTAGAGTTATGTTCGTCTGCCACGGCAACATCTGCCGTTCTCCCATGGCAGAAATGATCTTTGTACATATGCTTCGGCAGCGAGGCATGGAGTCACAATTTCATATTGCCTCTTCCGCTACGAGCACCGAAGAAATCATTCGGGGCATAGGCAATCCGATCTATCCTCCTGCCAAAGCAGAGCTGCAAAAGCATCAGATTCCCTGCCATCCACATCGAGCAACACAACTGAAAAAAAGCGACTATTCCTGCTATGATTTGTTTATTGGTATGGATGATACCAATCTGCATCATATGCGGCGGATTTTAGGGCACGATCCCGAAGGGAAAATTCGCAGCTTTATGCATACCGACGGGACTCCCATTCGTGTAGCGGATCCATGGTACAGCGGCAATTTTTCAGCTGCTTTCCGGGATATTTATGAAGGATGCTCCGTGCTGTTGGATGCTCTCACAAATGTATAAAAAGCAATCGCCTGTTAGTGATATCCTCAACAACAGGCGATTTTTTATGGCATTATTGATACAATCCCAACCAACAAATCCAGTCCGCGGGACGCAAAATGCCAATACCGGTTTCACACAAGGCAGCCGGCAGCAAAAAGATCATCAGACAAATCAGCAGTGCATTCTGTGTATTTCGACAGCGGCTGCCGATCCAAGCCACCGCCAAAGCAAACAACACCGCCGCAAGCATTCTTGCTGCCATAAACAGCAAAATGAAGCTGCGTAACGAAATGGAAAACGGAAGATCCCGCAGAATGGTAATGCTATGCATTGGTGCTTCCATAAAAGCAAATCCAACGGAATCTGCAATTCGCAATGCATGAATCCCATACAACGCAAGTGCCGCAATGCTGCTAAGCCCCACAATCCAGAGCAATTTGCTGCGATTTCTTCCCCATCTGCCGCGTTTTGTGCTGCGCAGCAACGGATTGGCTCCATATTGATTTTCATATGCACCGATACCCGAAAACAAAAATACCAGACACAGCAGAAGCAGCATTCCACAACGACGTACTCCTGCCGATTCGGAAAACAGATGGATATAAGCGTTTTGCCGAATCCACCATGCATCATAGCCGGTGTCCTCGGTATAATGACGTACATCCAGCAATGCAGCCTGCACATCCTGATAACGATGCAGTTCATTCTCTGCCTGCGCCAGCTTGCTTTGTGCTTCTGCAACAGCAAAATCCGAAAGCCCGATATCAATGGCGTGCTGCACTGAAATTTTATATTGCTGTACATTGTTTTCCAATCTTTCGATACGATCCGCAATTTTCGTCAGCTTTTCATCGGTTACTTCGCCCTCATATTGTTCATAGATTATCAGCATCTGATAATCCGTGGCGGTATAAAACATCAGATCCTGCCAGAGAGAATAACCCAAAGCAGCAGTGATTACAAGAATCAACAAGCCACGCTGAGCGATCAGCAATTTCTTTCCTTCATTCCAAAACAAGGAATGACAGCCAAACCGCACGGAACACCACGCCCGCAGTTTTTCTCCATAATACTGCACTCGACCGCCCACAACAAAAGGATGCAGCATTGCAATACATACAATACAACTCACACTGATTAAAATCAACAGGATTGCACAGGCGATCACACAGCTTTCAAACATTCCGAACGGATAGGAAAACCAATTGAGATTGCAATAATCCGTAAAAAACAAATCCGCATCCAACAAAGCAAATAGATTGCAGAACTTCGGATAATTGAATGAAACCGCTGGTACGATGAGCATATAACAGAGCCACTGTCCTCCCACCGTCAACAACAATACAAGCACCGAAAGAATCGGTTGACAAACGGACAGCACAAGCCAAAAGATCAATGCAATACAAAACACCGCAAACAACTTGCAGATTCCCATTGCTGCAAACCATTCTCCTACTGTCAAGGCAAAACGGCATTGCTGAAATTCCATGATCGATTGTAACGGACGGTCTAACACAGGATCCCCGAAAAACACGGACGAATACATTAGATTTCCGCCCCAAAGCAGCAGTACGCTTACCGCTGAAACACTAAATAATGCCAGCATTCGCCAAAGCATCAGCTGACATCTGCCTTTTTTGGTACAGCGCAGCATGGCGCCGCACGCTGAGCGCTGTGCAGTAATCAGTTCCATCACCAGCAGCAGCGGCGCAAGCAGCATCAGATAATCGGTGAGGGTAAAGCGCAACAATGTCCGTATGCCATTCTCTTCGCCGGATTGCAGCGTCAATTCACCCAACGCCTTAAAATCGGCAATCGTTTGTTCCCGATTGCGTGTAATAAAACTGCTTTGCTTGCCCAATGCGCCCAAAATAGATTGTGCTTGCGACTGTGCCGTAATATAAGATAAGTACTGCTGATAGCCCGATGTCAGATATGTTTCTGTCTGTTCAGAGCGTTGCTGCGCTTCTTCGGCATAGTGTCCGGATTCAGTACGGCAAAACCCTGCAAATACAGCAAGGTTCAAGACTGCAAGCAGCAACAGAACCAACAGTGTTTTGGGGGCTGTCCAGATTCGCTGCAATTCACGCATGATCTCCCTCCAAATACAACCGATATACATCCTCAAGACCGACATCCTGAGCAGGCACACATCCTTCCGGCAAAGGATCGGCAGCGATGCGCAATGCAAAGCCCTGTTGATTCTGTTTGACCTCTCCTTTAGGGTACTGATTTTGCAGCACTCGGATTTCTTCATAACCTCCATAAAACATTCCGATTTTTCCCTGTGCCGATGCAATCAGCTTCTGCGGCGATTCATGTGCCAGCAATTTGCCTGCCTTCAGCAGCATGACACTGTTTGCTACACACTCAATATCACTGACCACATGTGTTGCAAGCAGTACGATCCTTTCTCTTGCAATATCCGCAATATGATTACGCAATCGAATGCGTTCTTCCGGATCAAGACCTGCAGTAGGCTCATCTAAAATCAACACCTGCGGATCGCCCAACAGTGCAGCCGCCAGCAGAACACGCTGCCGCATACCGCCGGAAAAGGTTCCGATTTTTCGATGTGCGGCTGCTTCTAAATTCACCAATTGCAGCAATCTAGCAGTTTGTTCCTTGGCCTGCCGCCGCCGCAATCCCTTCAACGATGCCATATAATACAAAAACTGCCGCGCCGAGCTGTCCTCGTATAAGCCTTGCAGCTGCGGGGTATAGCCAATCAGACTGCGCCATTTGGCACCCATCTCCAGCACCTCCGTGCCGTTATACAGAATATGACCCTCTGTACGCTTCATGTGATCGGTCATCAGCTTCATCAGAGTACTCTTTCCGGCGCCATTGGCACCCAGCAAGCCTGTCACACCTTGTTCCAATATCACACTGACAGAATCCAATGCAGTAAAACTGCCGTAATTTTTTCTTAAATTCTGAATTTCCAAGCGATTGGGCATCGTATGTTTCTCCTTTCTTTGTCACAATCGTATCTGCAGCTGCCCATAAGAGCCGGCACAATCATAATGCATAACACGCTGCGGTGCTTCTTTCAAAATGCGTTCCGCATTGCGTCCATTCACTCCGCAAGCATCGACCTCAGCCGATCCATCCGCCATCTGCTTCAAGGGATTCTTTTGCTTGCCTTCTCCCAACTTCACCCTATTCTCTGATCAACGTCAGCCAATCGGTGGAGAGACCCTATCGTTCAGTCATAACCGTAATCAAAACGGGATAAGCTGTATACCATTTCAAATTTCGATTTTCCTGCAAGAATATCAGCAATGCTGCAGCGAAACAAACCGTAATCTCGTATTTGCACATAGCAATTGGTATCATCCATGGCAATGCCATACTGGAACATTCCTGTAAGATTGGGGGAAAGGGTTTTCAGCACCTTCCCCTGCCGATCGCACAACGTCATTTGCGTTTCGTCTTCTGCTGCATCCACGGTCAATATATATGACCCATTGCACTGCATCCGCACCACATAACGTGTATCCAGCTGAACGGATTCACCGCTTTCCAGATCTTTTTCATACAAATGATACCATTCTTTGGTATCTTGGTGTTCTCCATCCTCGATATAGAACAGTTTATTTCCCATCACACGATACATATAGGCTTGCTGTTCCGAAATCAATTCGCAGCAGCCTGTACGGGCATCAATGCGATAAATGCCGGAACGAGTATAGGTATCGGGCCATTGGGCATTGGGCTTTGCAAAATACACATAATTCCCATCTGCCATAAGGTTCATAGGCTCGCTGCTATACCAATCATCCTCCGGCTTTTCGCTGCTGCCCATAATGAATATGAGTTCCTCTGCTGCAACATCATACCGATAGATCCCATAGGCATCGGGAGCATCATAGCCATCTAAATTCACGATCATCCAAAGTGCACCACCATGAGCGATCATATAGCTATGGCTCAGATTCATCCCTTGCAGAGAACGCCCTTCGATCTCCTCCAGCACCGCCAATTCTTCCAGCGCCGTTCCATCGGGTGCATAACGCATCAGTGTAATGGTCGATTTCGGATCATTGCATTCATAAAGGGTGGGCTTGGAATATTTTTTTGCCACACCGTAAAGCGCATCTTCATAATACACGGCAGGGCCACCATGGTACGCAGTATTGGCAGCCATGCAATATTCATTGTAGTGGGTGCAGGCAGCGTCGGCGCAAACCACAACACTTTCGCCGCTTGCATTGTCTTTGTAATACAGCAAACCCGGAGCACTTTTGGAGTTTTCTGTCCAGGTTGCAGGGAGATCTTCTTTGGCAGAGACCAAATAATACCAGCCGTTTTCTGTCTGTATGATCTGGTCACACTGGCTGAAATATGGGTCTTTCTGCACAAAGTGCATGGACGCCGCATCCGGTTGCCCTGTCAAGGTCGCATCAAACAGCGGTGCATCCGCATTAAGACCGGATTGCAGCTTCTCCTCATCCGGAAAAGGCTGCTCTGTCCGGCTCAGTTCACCGCTCATACCACCGGGACGCAGATCGGCATCCTTGCGCAGCAGAAGCACTGCACCCAAGCCGATCCCTGCCGCCAGAAAGATGCTCAATGCTGCTATGACAACTCGTTTTGCTTTTGGTTTCATATGGATTGCTCCCTTCCGTTTTTAATCTACTGTATGGTATACAATCCAAAAAACCGATATCGTTCATTTCTCCGGTGCCATTTCTAAATTTGTATGCTTGTACAAATCCGACAGCAACAATTTATTCAATCTGCCAAACATCCTCCAATCATTCTCGCAAATACCCTTATTCTTTCTATCATCCACGGCTTACTGCGCATCCGGTGTCAAGGAAAACAGAGCCTCTGTCTGAATCTTGCCATCAAGCAGGTCTGCAATCGACAAGCGAACTATGGTTTCATTTTGTGCTTCGTATGGATCCACATCCGCGTTCAGATTTACATTCACATACAAGTAATCCTCGTCCATGCCAAGGGTAATATCATTTCTCTTGAGTGCTTCCAGCTCCAGACGCTGTATTCGTTTTCCTTCCCAATTGTAAATGGAAAGAACATTGCGGAAGGTCGCATCCTCTGCACTGTTATTTGCAATATTCACCGTAATCACGTATTCAGAATTGGCGGCAAAAGAGAAATAATCGGGCTCTTCAAATTGCCATGTTTCACCTGTTTTGAGATCCTTTCCTACCAATAACTGCTTTGCCGGCATGCCTTGCTTGACTTCCCAATCCGAATAGACCATTTTTCCTTCGCCACTCAGTGCATAGCCATACATCCCCTCTCGCTTGGGAATATAGTTTTCACAAACACCGGTACGGGCATCAATTCGATAAATGCCTGCATCTGGGTAATCATCCGGCCAGCTTCCCGATAATTTACAGAAATAAATATAGTCCCCATCAGCCTTCAGACCATAAGGTCCATCCATTGATTGCGGTGTTTCCGAATAGATCACGGTGGTCAACGCACCACTTTGCAGGTCATACCGATAGATGGCATAACATTCATGAATGGTTTGATGTATATCGAATCTCTCATTATAAACAGATATTCCACCAAACTGCGCATTGATCCACAGCGCATTGCTGTGTACAATGATTTCAGTCTGAATCACCCCCCTTCCCTTCAATGATTGCTCCAGTGTGCCTTCAAAGGAAACCAGTTCTTCCAAGGCAGTGCCATCAGGCGCATAGCGTACCAACACAATATCTGTATTTTCAGTATCCTTATTGATTGCCGCTGCGGCATCGGGATATTTGCAAGCTACACCATACAAATAGTCATCGTGATATAATACAGGGCTGCCCTGATAAACCAGATTATTCGCCATGCAGTATTCATTATTATGCTTGCATTCGGGCTTGGCACAGACCACAACGCTTTCCTGCGATTCCTTATCATAATAAGAAAGTATTTCTTCGTCATTCCGATTGATCCGGATGGTCTTTCGGTAATAATAACCATGTTCCGTCTGCATCGCCTTGTAGGGTGATCCGCTCATGAATGCGGACACATCCCAATGAATAGCATAGGGATCGGGTGTATCAGATACGGTCACATCAAACAAGGGTACATCCGCATTAAGACCGGATTGCAGCTTCTCCTCTTCAGGCAGTGATTGCTCCGTCCGGCTCAGCTCACCGCTCATACCACCGGGACGCAGATCGGCACCCTTGCGCAGCAGAAGCGTCGCCCCCAAGCCGATCCCTGCCGCAAGACAGATGCTCAATGCTGCCAAAGCGGGCTTCAAGATACGTTTTTTCTTGTTTTCCAGTGTTTTCATTTCAAATTTCTCCTTCCATTTTTGTAAGATTGGTTTTTCCTTGGGAGATAGGATGGGTTCAGAAAGAAGTCGTTCCATTTTCAGACGCTGATTCGGTGACCAACGCACCTGTCGATAAATCCTTCTGTAATCCTCCGGCTTGATCGTCATATCTGATACAACTCCTTTCACTCAGATTCTTTTACCTGCATGGCAAGCTTTTTACGTCCTCTTTGCAGCCATGTACCGATCGTATTTTCTTTCTCCTCCAGCATCGATGCAATTTCACCGATCGAATAGCCCTCATAATAATAAAGATACAATACAATTGCGTATCGTTCGGGTAAAGAAAAAATCAGCTCTTGCATCTCCTGCGACTCAGTAAATTGTTTTTCTTCGGGGATTTGCTCTGAAAGAGTTATCCGCTTGGTTTTCAGCCAGCTTTTATGATAATTCCTTGCCCGATTGCGAATGGCTCGCAGAAGCCACGCCTTCAGATGCTCCTCATCATGAAATGCACGTGGGCTCTGATGCAATGCCAAAAAGACATCCTGCGCAATGTCTTCCGCCTCCTCCCGATGCTGTGTACAACATAATGCAAAGCGCAATGCAGTATCACCAAACCGTCGAAACGCATACAGCGCAATATTATCATCTGTCAGCATAGTGCTTTACACCTCCTGATGTTAACGCTCCCTACTTGATACACAATTCAGAAGACCGTTTTTGTTCACGCATTCCAAATTTTTTCAAAAAAATCGTCCGATCTGTTATGACAACAAATCGGACGAAAGGTACACCGATAGCAAGCAGATCGGAATGCTTCTAAATCCTATTTCTTTCACCGGGACATAAAATCAAAACCACCCGTTGAACGGGTGGTTTGCAAAAGCCCTATAAGGGCTTGTTACTGACACTGCCCCTTAAGGGGCTGAGAAAGGTCTGCCAACTGCATTTCATTCTCAGCTACCCCTTAAGGGGTATTACTTTTTCTTA
>JAFXJT010000079.1 GCA_017532085.1 Oscillospiraceae bacterium
CCAGCGTTCGTCCTGAGCCAGGATCAAACTCTTTATAAAGTTTGTATATAACATATGGAGCAAAGGTTCTCCCTATGTTAAATCCTTAGTTCATTACGATCACTCGCAATTACTTGTGTGCACCATTCGCTGCCTCCGAAAAGACTGCAAACTCTTTTTATACCCCGTGCTTGGGTTGATGGTCTCTTGCCGTTTCCGGTTCGATTCCATCGGAATCTCAAGGGTTTTTCTTGTAAAGCATTGTTCAATTTTCAAGGTGCCGTTCGCTGCCCTCTCTCGGACAGCTTTACTATTATATCACAGTCGGTTCGCTTTGTCAAGTCCTTTTTTCGTTTTCTCGAAAAAATTTTTCAAAGCTTACAGCATGTGATCGTCACATCTGATGAGTGACTTTTTATAGTATACCATCTTTTCGACGATTTGTCAAGAGCTTTTTCAAAAATTCTTAAAAAACTTTGCCACAAGTTTTAAGATTTCGACGCTCTCTGTTCGTCTTAGACAGCTTTATTATTATATCACTTTCACTTGCCTTTGTCAACTCAAAGATTCAGAATAATTCTCCATGAAATCTGTCGAATTCTCACAAATCCGATCCTATGATCATCCATAAACAGCGGTTCAGCATGGCAAACGCAATTGTTAGATCCGCAATCACAAGAAAACTCTGGACCCATTCAGCGCTGACGAGTGACAAGATCACAGATAACGGCAAAACCACAATTAGAATCAAAACGACTGCAGCAATTGCTATGATCTCAAACGCACGGCGCAACAAATCGTCTATTTCTAAATTCCGCCTCCCCCACCACACCCATGATGAAAACAACGAAATGAACAGAACGATGTTGATGAACGGGAGTACGCTTAATATCTTCAGTCGTCTCATTAAATCCATTGCACCTCCATAGAAAAAAGCCGCAGCAGTGCGGCTTTCTCCATTATTCTTTTGTGAGACGCACTGCCGCCCATCCGCCGCTTTGTTGAATCTCCTGAACGGTCAGTCCGATTTCCCGCATAGCTGCCAGCACTTCCTCTAAGCGCTCATCAATAATACCGGAAAGCAAGATCGTGGCGCCATCCTTCATAAAATTGATAAACAACTCACGCATCGCAATCAAAATATCCGACACGATATTGGCACAAACCACATCATATGGGCCGCCCAACTTCTCCACGAGTGCTGCATCCTCTAAAATATTACCGCAATAGGTATGATAATTTGCAAGATCAATTCCATTGCATGCAGCATTTTCCGAGGCAGACTGTGTTGCATGCAGTTCAATATCAACAGCATTCACAGAACCTGCGCCCAGAAGCATTGCACCGATTGACAAAATACCGCTTCCGCAGCCAATATCCAGCACATTACAATCTTTTGAAACACAAGTCTCCAGCATACTCAGACACAGCTTTGTAGTATCATGCTGACCCGTTCCAAAGCTGGAGCCGGGATCAATATGCAATGCGACACGACCAACCGGTACCTCGGCATCGATCCAAGTTGGCGTAACCCAAAGACGATCTCCCACGCAAAGAGGTTGAAAATACTGCTTCCAGTTATTCGCCCAATCTTCCTCACGAACACCTTTACAGGTCAAAGACAATCCACCAAAGCGTTCCTCGTCCTGTTCGCGGAGCTGCTGCAGACCACTCTTTAATGCGATCATCTGCTCAGCACCCTGTGCATCCTCCGGAGCGTACACAGTAACAGATGGCGTTCCGGCTGTCAATGCATCCTCAAGCCCTTCTTCAAGATAATCCCAATGGCCGGCTTTCCCAGCCATAAGCTCCTCAAAATCGGCCGGATCATGAATCACAAATCCCTTAAACCCAAGGTCCGTCAGCATAGCACAAAGCAGTTCTATCCCATCCGAGGTTGTTTCAATGGTGATCTCTGTCCAATTCACTGTACAACATCCCCCTTGCCAAGAGCCAAAATAGCATCCACAGCAGGATCAAGCCAATCGCCCTCGAAGAGCTCCACCAAACCTGCATCGCAAGCTCCTGCAAGCTTTGGATTCATAGGAATTCTGCCCAAAACAGGCAAATGATGCTCCGCAGCAACCGCATCCAGTTTACTCTTGCCAAACACTTCAATTCTCTTGCCGCAATCAGGGCATTCAACATAACTCATATTTTCCACAATACCCAGAATCGGTATCCTCATCGTTTCCGCCATTCTCACCGCTTTTTCAACAATCATGGAGACAAGTTCCTGCGGTGTAGCAACCACAAGGATGCCATCAACAGGAATGCTTTGGAATACCGTCAGCGGCACATCACCGGTCCCAGGAGGCATGTCCACAAACAAAAACTCATCGTCTCCCCAGACAACATCGCTCCAAAATTGCTTCACGACACCAGCGATTACAGGGCCACGCCAGATGACAGGATCAGCAGGATTTTCCAGAAGCAAATTGACGCTCATCAGATCCACGCCAAGCTTCGACTGCACAGGATACAGTCCTTGATCATCGCCCTCAGCGCGAGCAGTCACACCGAACATTTTCGGGATGGAAGGACCAGTAATATCGGCATCCATAATACCAACGGTATGCCCGGTACGCTTTACAGAAACAGCAGTCAAAGCTGTGACCAAAGATTTACCAACGCCGCCTTTGCCGCTGACAATGCCGATCACTTTACCCACACGGCTCATAGCATGCGGTTTTTCGTGCAAATCAGCAGGCTGTCGGCTAGCACAATTCGCACTGCAACTGGAACAATCATGGGTACATTCGCTCATAACAGTAATACTCCTTTATAAGATCCGACTATGCGGAAACATAATAGATGCAGGAACCCGACTCGCAATCGGGACAGCATGATTAGTATACCACGAATCCACAACAATGTCAAGCAACGAAAAAAGGACGATACGATTGTATCGTCCTTTTTCTTAGAATGCATTATGCATTAACGCAATCAGCAGAAATTACTTTCTCTTCTTGCGAACTACTACAGCAGTAGCAGCAGCGGTCAGCAGACCAGCAAATGCCAGAGCGACACCTGCATCACCGGTAGGAACATCGGGAGCAGTGGTGGTAGACTCGGTAGTGGTGGTCTCCTCA
>JAFXJT010000080.1 GCA_017532085.1 Oscillospiraceae bacterium
AAACCTCCGATGCTTTCACATCGGAGGTTTTAACTTGGTGAGGATGGGCGGACTTGAACCGTCGACCCCCTGCATGTCAAGCAGGTACTCTAACCAACTGAGCTACACCCTCGCAACGAACAATATTATAGCATACCCCTGCACATTTGTCAAGCATTTTTTCAAATTTATTGGAAATATGTGATATTCAGGCAGGATATCGTGAATCCTCCTACAAATCACACATACTATTAAAAATCAAATGGCAGGTGAATTCTATGAGCAATCCTTCTTTGACATGGCAGCCGCATTCTCACAAGCAGCTCATTGCCATGAGCGAACTGCTGACACTCTTTTTGCCGAATCACATATGCGAATCGTTATCCGCTGTCCGCAGTTTCAGCCGGATTTGCGGCGGATCCGCAGCGCTTGCCGCAGCCGCTGCAGCCCGTTTAGGCATCCGGACACGCCTCATTGCAATGGCAGGCACCGATCCGTTTTCCGAAGCCGCGCTGAAAACGTTGCAGCGATGCGGTGTGCATACCGATACCGTGCTGACCACGGATGCCGCACACATCGGAAAAGCTTTCTGCTGTTGTTCTTCCCGGCAGCTTCATTGGTTTTATGACCGCCTGTACAGCGCCGATCTCTTGCTGCAGCCGGAACAAATCGAAGCAGAATGGTTTGCTGCATCCGGCGTTCTGCATTTTTCCTGCGGCGGATTGCGATCGGAAAGCAGCCGTCTCGCCCATCGCACCGCCATTCAATATGCCTGCACGAAAAACGCAGTCATCAGCTTTGATTTTTCCACCGCTCCGGATCTTCACAACACGCCCCATCTGATCAAAGAAATGCACGGCTTCCTTCCGCTTTCTCATATCATTTGGTGTACAGAGACAGAGCTGCCGCTGCTGATCGGCAATCGCACGCCTCAATCCGCATTGCCGAAGCTGACAAACGGAAGAACAAAGCTATGGATTGTAGAGCAAGCAGACGGCTCCATCACACTTTATACCAAATCACAGCAGCTCACCCGAAAACCAATTTCCACAGAGCGTCACAATCTTCCCGGAGAACGCTCCGCATTCATCGGCGGTTTTTTATATAGTATGCTGTTGGATCATGCCGATCCTCGTCTGTTATCCGCGATGCCGACCGAAATTCTATCCCGCTGGGCAACCTTTTCAGCGCTCTGCGCCGCATACAGCCGCTCCGGAATCGGCGCAGCCGCAAGCTTCCCCACCCGAGCCCAACTGGATCTATTCTTAAAGCGGGGCATTCAAGAGCGATTCAGCCGACAAGCCCAATCTCAACCGCCTTTGTCATAAAAATGAATATGGCTGCCTTCACGGGTAGGCAGCCATATTATCAAAAGGAAGTAAAGACCATGTTTTGCGAAACATTTCGCTTTCTGATCGCATTCGCGCAATCATATTGTTACGTGTCCATTGGTTTCGAGCCTCCATACATAAGGTTCGGATACGAATTTCCCCTTCTTCCCATCCGCATCGACGCCATTGCGTTCAGATCACGGATGCATGTTGCTGATGACCCATCGGTCACACGCCCTTTCTCTCTGAATTCACTTCTGTGATTCTTTTTGTGTTCTTCTTGTGATTATAATTTACCATACTTTTTCTCATTTGTCAATAGTTTTTGTGCGGTTTTCATATATTTTTATTTTTTAATCATAAACAAATTGACTTTTTATACTGTTTGTCATACTTTATATTGAATATTTTCAGCTCTTATGCCAAACGAACCCAAAAAGAAATTATACAAATCAACCGAACAAAATAGGATTCGTCGAATCCGGCTTTGTACATTTTTACTTTTTTCAAAAAAAGACTTGCTTTTTCGCAAGAATGCTGTTATAATAACTATATGTATCAGTTCGGCATCAACATGTCGTGACGAAAAGCGTTCCTTTTTCTAAGCACATGGATTTTTTCGATGTCACACAACCAATACATACAATATTTCTATTAAAAGGAGAGGTTTGGAATGAAGAAGACCCTTTTCAAGCGCGGCCTTGCTTCTGCAACTGGCGCTCTGTTGGCAGTCACTCAGTTCGGTGCAATGCTCGGCACAGTCGGCGCTGCTGATCCCCTGGTCATCGACGCTTCCTATCTGACCGATGTTCCGGTTGAGATCGGTGTTGATGGGCTGAACTACACCGAAGGTAGCTGGTACAATTATCTGACTCTGGCATATGCCGCAGGCGAAGCTGTTGACAGCACGGTCGCTATGGATGGCGTAAAAGATGCAATCAAGAATCAAATCGGTGATTTCCTCAGCGATGAGGCTCTGAACGCTGTTCTGGCTGCTCTTTCCGACGCTGCTTTGACCGGTGAGGGCGGTAAGTACACTGCTTCTGCTGTGCTGGCTCAGTGCGGTGATGCTGCAGGCAATGCTCTGGTTGAAGTTCTTGAAGCACATGATAAGTTGGACACCAAGGGCGCTGTAATCGACTGGAGCGGTCTGTCTATCGCAGGTACCGTTACAGTTGCCATCGATCTCACTGCTGACAAGACAATTCAGTATACTCTGACCTTTACCGATGAGACCGGTGCTGTTTATACCGCTTCTAACATTACCGATTACATCGGTGAAAAGCTTGCAATTGCTCTGCGCACGATTGATGCTGCAACAGGCTCTACCACGAGCGTGGATTATGCAGACGAAATCGCCAACGGATTTGATGCAATCGAAAAGGCAAAGGCTGAGCTCAATGCAATCTCCATCAATGCTTCCGATTTTGACAGCGCTGTTGCAGCATACAAGGATGCAGCGGAATCTCTTGTTGCAAAGTATGCTGACGCTGATATCCCTCAGGCCGCTAAGGATAAGATCGAAGCTCTCGCAGCAAAGCTGCCCGACACCCTGTCCGGCGTGCTGACCAACGATACTGCGAATGCTGCATTCAACAAGGTCATCGCTACTCTGAACGACGCACAGACCTTTGCTGATGTTCAGCTCACTCTGGCTGATATCGAAGCAATCGCAGGCCGCGCTTATGACATCACCGTTACTGTTGATGGTCTTGCAGCAAATGCAGACTTCAGCATTGATGATGATCAAAACGCTCTGCTGCTTAACAGCTTCCAGGATTATTACGGCAGCGATGTAGAAAAGCTTGCTACCTTGAGCGCATACTTCGTGGAAGAATATGATCTGAGTGAAGGTGAGTATACCATCATTGAGGTTGCTTCCCACAAAGAGATCGAATTCGCATTCGATGGCAGCGCTCTGAAGTACGATATCATTCGTGTTCTGGATTCCGTTACTCTGCAGAAAGCTGAAGAGACCACTACAACTCCTGAGGAGACCACTACGACTCCTGAAGAGACCACTACAACTCCTGAGGAGACCACTACGACTCCCGAGGAGACCACCACGACTCCTGAAGAGACCACTACTACCGAAGAAACCACTACTACTACCGAAGAGACCACTACCACTACCGAAGAGACCACTACTACTACCGAAGAGACCACTACCACTACTGAGGAAACCACTACCACTACTGAGGAAACCACTACCACTACCGTAGAGACCACTACTACTTCCGTTTCCTACGCACTGAACGTGGGCGGACTCAATGATGTGGGCGTTTACTGGACCGAAGAGACCGAGACATTTGATCTGTCCGGCATCGAGGTTTCTCTCTCCATTTTTGTTGACGGCGTTGCTGTAAACGAAATTCTGAACCTCCACAACTTCATCGTTCCCGCTGCAAAGAATGCTTCTGAGATCGCATACGACGGCTACGGCGTTTACGATGTCAATGTGAACCTCACTGAGGCTGGCATCAATGAGATCAGCACTGCTGTTGCAGCTATGGGTTATGATGCAGACGTTCTGAGCGAGTGCGGCATCACTGCTGACAACGCAATCGGTTCCTTTGGTGTTACTCTGGTAACCCGCGGCGACCGCGACCTCAGCCATAAGCCTTCTGCTTCCGGCCGCTTTATGGACGCTAACGACTTCCAGATCGCTTTGATCTTCTACGCTTATGTAGAGATCTTGAAAGAGCCTGATGTCAATGCTGTCGTTGCTGAGCTGTTTGATGCAGATCCCGTCGTTGCAGCTGCAATGCACTATGCTGCGGACGTTGACGCTGACGGCGATGTCGATGCAACCGACGCTAACCTTGCTCTCTCCTACTACAGATGGAATATCATTCTGGGCATCGATCAGCCTTGGAGCGAACTGATGGACGTTGATGCTGTTCACGATCCTGCTCTCCATCTTGATCCTTTCTGCCACATTCAGGAGAATCTGGATGAGGGTCAGTTCTTCAACTGATCGCAACAAAAAGCAATCGAAAAGGACATGGCATATGCCATGTCCTTTTCTCATCTTTTACTTGTGCCGGAGGATGCCATGAAAGAACTTTTTCATTTGCTGCTGCACTTTCAATTCCGGGCGTTGTTTCTCACGCCCACACAGAATATATGGATCCAGCTATTGCGCTATGGCTTTGTCGGCGGCGTTGCATTTCTTGCCGATTTCTCCACACTGGCCTTATTGCATCACGTGGTTCACTGCAATCAATATCTTGCCGCAGCAATTGCTTTTGCGGTGGGTTTGCTGGTGAATTATCTGCTGTCCAAATGGGCAGTCTTTCAGCAAGCCGCTCAACAAGGAAAAGTGTTCGAGTTCATTTCCTATGCCGTCATCGGTATTCTGGGATTGGGTCTTACCGAAGGAATCATCTGGCTTTTACATGAACAATTCGCAATTGCTGTTCTGGCCGCAAAAGCGATCGCCGCTGTCATTGTGCTGCTCTGGAATTTTTTAGCAAGAAGATTTCTCCTGTATCGCACCAATCCGAACAATCCGTGACAGATTCATCGTTCTTATTCAACAATTCCACCAAACTGACGGATCGCTGCAGCAGCTCTCTTGTGTCTATTCTGTAAAATTTATATGAATATTGTGTGAATTCCATTGCATTTTCTTGAGAATTTGGTATACTTGTATTTAGCACTCTTGCGTAACGAGTGCTAAATTTCGCTAACCGGAAAGGAAGAACAGACCCTATGGAACAAAAACAATTTCAAGCAGAATCCAAGCGAATGCTGGATCTGATGATTCATTCGATCTATACGCACAAGGAAATCTTTCTCCGTGAATTGATCTCTAACGCATCCGATGCCATTGACAAGCTCTATTTCCGCTCACTCACCGATGAGCAAGTCGGCATTGCCCGTGATGAATTCCACATCGAGCTGAAGCCTGATAAGGATGCCCGTACCCTCACTATTATTGATAATGGTATTGGCATGACCGCAGAAGAGCTGGAGCAAAATCTGGGCGTCATTGCACATTCAGGCTCTCGTGTATTCAAATCCGAAAACACCTTGGATGACAATACGGATATCATCGGTCAGTTCGGCGTTGGATTCTACTCTGCATTTATGGTTGCAAAGACTGTTACAGTACGCACCAAAGCCTATGGCTCGGATACCGCTTACGAATGGCGTTCCGAAGGCGTGGAAGGCTACACCATCGACACCTGCGATAAAACATCGGTGGGCACAGAAATCATCCTTACGCTGCTGGATGACACGGACGATGAAAAATACAGCGATTTCCTGGAGGAATATCGACTGCGTTCACTGGTCAAGAAATACTCTGATTACATTCGCTTTCCCATTTGCATGGAGGTCACACACGAACACCTCAAGGAAGGCACCGAGGATGAATATGAATCCCACACTGAGCTGGAAACACTCAACAGCCGTACTCCCATCTGGAAAAAGAATAAAAATGAGCTGACGGATGATGACTACAACCAGTTCTATCGTGAGAAATTCTTTGATTATACCAAACCGCTGCTGCATATTCACAGCCGCTCCGAAGGTATGGTTACCTACAATTCCCTGCTGTATATTCCCGCCAAAGCACCGTATGATTACTACACCAAGGAATTTGAAAAGGGATTGCAGCTCTATGCAAGCGGCGTAATGATCATGGAGAAATGCGCCGATCTTCTGCCGGATCATTTCAGTTTTGTTCGCGGTATCATTGATTCCGAAGATCTCTCGCTCAATATTTCCCGCGAAATGCTCCAACATGACAGACAGCTGAAGCTGATTGCAAAGGCTGTAGAAAAATCCATCAAAAACGAGCTGACGAAGCTTCTCAATACCAATCGCGAGCAATATGTCGAGTTCTGGAAGGCATTTGGCATTCAACTGAAATTCGGTGTATATAACGGCTTTGGCGTCAACAAAGATCAACTGCAGGATCTGCTGCTGTTCCACAGCTCTGCTGCCGAGGAACCGGATCAATTTACAACACTTGCCGAATATGTTTCCCGTATGCGAGAGGATCAAAAGTATATTTATTATGTAGCAGGAGAAAGCGTGACACGTTGTGCAGCACTTCCTGCCGCCGAGCTTGTGCGGGATAAGGGCATGGAGGTTCTGTATCTTACCGAAAATGTAGATGAATTTGCATTGAAAATGATTGCCTCCTACCAGGACAAAGAATTCAAAAATGTATCTGCCGGAGATCTGGGATTGGAATCCGATGAAGATAAATCCGCACTGGAAGAGAAAAACAATGCTGCAAAGGATCTGTTTGAGGCAATGCAGCAGGCTCTTGACGGCAAAGTGAAGGCTGTACGCCTCTCCTCTCGTCTCAAAAACCATGCGGTCTGCCTGACCAGTGATGGTCAGATTTCCTTGGAAATGGAGAAGGTGCTCAATGCAATGCCCACCAATGAAAAGGTACAGGCGGAACGCATCCTTGAGCTGAATCCTGAGCACCCCATCTTTGAAACGCTGCAGACACTGCTGCAAACCGATAAGGATAAGCTGGCGCAATACACGCAGCTGCTCTATCAGCAGGCACTGTTGATCGAAGGTATGTCTATTGAAGATCCTGTAGCATTCAGCAAAATGATCTGCGCCTTGATGGTATAAGCATATATTCAGATAGCAAACCGCTTTCACAGAATGCGCTGTGAAAGCGGTTTTTCTCTGGGCAAAATTGTGAATTTTTTTGCAAATGCTTGACAGGATATGTGAAAACATGGTATCATTATATTGAGCGATTATGGTCGCATCGAATTTTCTTTCATATTTTGAGAGGGGGCATTTCCTATGAAGCGTACACGAATCGCTGCTTTGGCTATGGCGGCGATAATGGGTACTGCTGCTCTGCCGTTGACCGGATCCGATAACACCGTCACTGCAGCCGGCAGCTATAACTATGCAGAAGCTTTACAGAAAGCTATGTTCTTTTATCAGGTGCAGCAATCCGGTCCTCTGCCGGATTGGAATCAGGTTACCTGGCGTGATGACAGCTTGATGAATGACTACATCCTTGGCGGATGGAACGATGCCGGTGACCACATCAAGTTTACAATCACCAATGCATATTCTGCTGCAATGCTTGCTTGGGGTATCATCGCATTCCCCGAAGGCATTGAAAAGGCAGGTTTGACCGATCTATATCGCAAAAATCTTCAGTTTGCTCTGGATTATATCGCAAAATGTGATCTGGGTGATGAAGTCGTTTACCAGATCGGTGAAGAAGGCTTCGACCATAAATGGTGGGGCTCCGCAGAAATCTATCACTACAAAATGGAGCAGATGGAAGGCTCCGCAGAGCGCAACTACTTTACCACAAAGGATTCCAACGTAACCGGTCATATGGCAGCTGCTCTGGCGGCAGGCGCTATCGTGTTCAAGGATGCTGATCCGACTCTGTCCGCAAACTATCTCAAGCATGCGAAAAACTGCTTCGACATTGCCAACAAGACACGGGATCACGGCACTACGCCCGCATCCGACACCATGTATAAATCCTCTCATTTCTATGATGAGCTGTTCTGGTCTGCCAACTGGCTGTATATGGCAACCGGTGAGCAATCCTATCTGGATCTGTGCGAAAGCGATTTCATCGCCAATCTGGGCAAAGAAGATCAGTCTAATGAGATGAAGTATACCTGGGGTATGTGCTGGGATGATACGCAGCAGGGCGGTACCTTGCTGTATGCCATCAATACCGGCAAGGCCGACTGGATTGCACAGTTCACGAAGCATATGGAATACTGGACCACCGGTTACGGCGGCAAAAAGGTTCAGTATACTCCCGATGGTCTGGCATGGCTGTTCAACTGGGGCTCTTTGCGTCATGCAACCACAACCGCATTCCTGGCAGCCGTTGCCGTAGAAGAACTCTATGCCGATGACGCTGCTGCTGCCAAAAAGTACACCGAATTCTATGAGTCTCAGATGGATTACTGCTTCGGCGATAACGATCTGAAGATGAGCTATGTATTGGGCATGGGCGATACCTATCCGAAGGCATGGCACCATCGTACCTCCTCCGGCATCTGGGATGACCAGTGGACAACGCTTGGTAAGGATAAACAGCATCGCCACATACTGTACGGTGCGCTGATCGGCGGTCCCGGACAGGATGGTTCCTATACCGATGCTGTTGGTCAGTATCAGTATTCCGAGGTTGCAATCGACTACAATGCAGGCTTCACCGCACTGCTTGGCAAGATGATCGAAACCTATGGCGGTAAGATCGACCCCGATTTCCCCGCAAAACAACTGGCTGAGGAGTTCGCTGAGGATCAGAAAACGCCGGAACATGTAGAGTTCTACATGGAAGCCTCGATCAACCAGCAGAGTGATTCCTATATTGAGATCAAGGCACAGGCTACGAACCACTCCGCATTCCCCACCCGTGTAGCAAAGAGCCTGT
Organism: Oscillospiraceae bacterium; assembly: GCA_017532085.1. GTDB lineage: Bacteria > Bacillota > Clostridia > Oscillospirales > Ruminococcaceae > Firm-04. Next base: position 8,713 of record JAFXJT010000080.1, read on the forward strand.
CCTATCGCTATTTCTTCGATATTTCCGAGCTGCTCGAAAATGGCAAGACCATTGACGATGTGAGTGTCAAGATCGGTTATGATGAGTATTCCGGCAATACCGTAGCTTCCAAGCCGATCCAGTATAAGGATAACATCTATTATGTTGAGTTCACTTACTCTGACAGCTCGGTGATTCGTCCCAGCGGACAGTCTGAGCATCAGGCTGAGCTGCAGTTCCGTATCTCCATTCCCGATAACGATAAGTTCTGGGATTCCACCAACGACTGGTCTTTCCAGACTCTGGAAAAGGGCAATACCAATGTAAAGATCACACCTTACATTTGTATGTATGACAGCGGCGTTCTCATTTGGGGTACTGAGCCCGATGGCACAACGCCCGAGCCCGGTCAGACCATCCCCGGCACCGACGATACCACTACCACCACCACTACGCCGACCACGCCGTCCACAGCAACTCTGCACGGCGATGTAAACTGCGATGGCGTTGTCAAGATCGATGATGTTGTTCTGTTGAACCGCTTTATTGCTGAGGACAAATCGATTACCATCACACTGCAGGGTCGTCAGAACGCAGAATGCACCGGCAGCGCACCGATTGACAGTGATGATTCTACTGCAATTCTCATGTATCTGGCAAAGCTGATCGACAAGCTGCCCTTATAACCAATTCACGTAATTCATAACGAAACCCGCTGCATTCTTTCATGGAATGCAGCGGGTTTTTGCATTTGATATTTCTTTCTTGTGGACAAACAAAGGCCTTCACGAAAAAAGACAATGCTTTTTGTGAAGACCTTTTGTATTTTGTATGGATTCCATCCCTGTTAAGGATCGGTATTACATTTGTGCATTGAATAAGCTCTTCAGATTGTATACAACATCATCGCTGTCTGCATTGATGCTGGCTGCTTCATTGATCGCAGAAAGCTCTGCCAAAGCGTCCAGATTCGCATTGTAGCCAATTGTATAGCAGGGAACTTCCAAGCCCTCAACGATATCCCGAATATCTTCAAGGGAGTTACCGACATTGGTTTCACCGTCACTCAATACAAAGAGCAAGGGTTTAACCTTCTGACCGGTTTCTTCTTCCACAGTTTTCTGTGCGTCCATCAGCAAATCCAAGGCCACCAGCACAGCGTCATAGGTTGCGGTATTGCCGCCGGGAGAAAGATCCTCCACAGCACCGGTGAAATAGCTCCGATGATTCAGATTGAACAGATCAATCGGAAGATTGATGGCAACATTCGTACTGTAACTAACCAGACCTACATAGTTTGTGTCGTTGATATACTGTGAGGCATTGATCAACGATGTTTGCAGCTCCTGCAGCGGAACACCGCCCATACTGCCGGATACATCCGCTACAAACACAGCCATGACAGGGTTGCCGGAATCCTTCTCAGTCTTCCAGAGCTTCTGTGCACTGAGCATAACCTCGCCACTGATCTGATCAAGCTGCACGCCTTGATAATCCGGCAGATAGTTAAAGCCATATTGCTTCGCAAGCTTTTGGTTCTCACCATTCTGACAATACTGCACAAACATATCCAGCAATGCATTCTGATCTTCAGTCAAATTACCCAGTGCATATACAGGGCTGTCATGGCGCACACCAAAGGGAACAAACTCATAATCCCGCAATTCCGAAGCGTTATGATATCCTTGGTATTCCAGGATGAATGCATCCAGCACGCCGCTGTCAGCAGCATCACGCATTTGCAGCGTAGTATATGCAACAAAAGGTACGTTCTGCTGGAATTTCTGGAACTGCTCTACGGCTTTGTCACTGAGAATATCATTGGAATCAAACTCATACAGCGCATTGATCAGGAAGTTCAGACCCGTAGAGGAAGCATAGGGATTTGTATATCCCATGGAGATTTCGTTCTTAATGGTAGCTTTAATGATCGTGCTGCTGTTGACTTCGCCATAAGCCGCTTCCAGCTGCTTATAGGTATCCTTACTGATCAAAATACCGGTGGTATTGCCGGCGATTCGATCGGTGACCAACTTAATATCAACACCCTTAGCAGCAATCATCTTGCCCCAAAGCTCATTGGAAGGGCTGTAAACCTCGGGTACATATTTCCCGGAGATGATGTAATCAATGGCAGCACCGGATGCAATAGGACGAACCGAAACAGTCACCCACAGCCCATCAATCGTATAATGCGATTCATTAAAGTTTTCAGCCACCTCATTCAGCCAGCCATCGGTTCCGGCAGAGGACTTTTCCGTAGAGGAGAATATCTCGATATTGATATCGCCAAATCCTTGCACGCTCAGCGGATACTGTTCAATATCCGGCAATTCATCCGCAAGATTCTCACCGGAAATCTGCACCGTCGCCTTACGGGGCTCTATAATATCCACCTCGATTCTCCTCACCATGCGTTCCAACTGAGAAAATGCAGCCTCTTTGGAAATCTGCGAATCGGATTTTCCAATCAGACCAAGCAGCGTTGTTCCAAGGAATATGACACCGGCCAGCAAACAGCCAATGGCCACAAGAATGGTTATATATCTTGCATTTGATTTTTTCACTGAGCAATTCTCCTTTTCATATTATTGCATATTTTGTCTGCGCTGCTGTGTCTGCGCAGGCGTTTGTGTGATCTGTGTGTTGGATTCATCCCAAGCATCCACACCGTCATCCCGCACACTGCGGAGTGCAGCAGTCAGCTCGTTGAGACAAGGGGTTTCCGCATATTGACCATCCGCGATCTGAGAAACCTCAAGAATCAGATTATCAAAATCCAAAAGCACATGCGCATTTTTGGCCAGCACTTGGCGCAAATAGGTCACATGGGTCTGATAGTGCTGAGGCTCTGCAGAATCATAGATCATCACTCGATTCAAAACACGCTTGCAGTTTGACAGAATATAGGCATCGACCTCCTGTGCGGTGGTGAGAAACGCACTATCGGTATCATTCCCCAAGATTGCGCGCAATGCTTGTTGCTTGCGAATCAGAGAATTCAGCTGTCGGATTGCAACTTTCAGTTCCTCCGGAAAAGGCGGATCCTCTCTCAGCCACGCTTCAAATGCAGCAATATAATCCTGCGCATCCTTCAGCTTTTTGGTATCGCTGATGACAGCTGCGCTGTCTGCGCGCATCACCAGCCAATCCACGCCCAAGGAAAGTGCAATCACACCTGCTAGCGCAAGATACTTACCCCAAGAAAACAAAGTGGCTGCAAAGGTACTATACAAAAATATGCCAAGGGCAGCTTCCAGAATCACCAGAACCACAAGCTTCAACACGGTGCTTCGCTTCATATGGGTCTGCCGCTCCTTTCTGTTTCATTTTTCAAAATTACTGTAAAATAATGATACCATATCTTCAAAGGATTGTCAATCACGAAATAACGCCGAGAACTCCGGATTTGGTGAAAAAATGAAAAGGAGGACGGATTATCTCCGTCCTCCTTGCAGTAAACTGGTGAAATGAGAGCCGGTCAAGGATTACTCGTTGGTCTCATCCTCAGAAACAGGTGCAGCTGCCTCGGGATTCTCATCGGAATATACCAGAGCGTCCTCAGACTCAGCCTCCTCAGCGGGAGCCTCCTCCATGGTTGCACGAATCGACAAGCTGATGCGCTTTTTCTCAGTATCGATTTCAGTGATCTTAACCGTCACGGTATCACCGACTGCAACGACTTCCTTCACATCGGTAACGCGCTTGTCAGAAAGCTGAGAAATGTGAATCAGACCATCCACATTATCGGTAATGCGAGCAAATGCGCCAAAAGATGTGACGGATACAATAGTAGCCTCAACCACATCGTCTACATTGTAGTTGGCAACAAACTTTGTCCAAGGATTATCCTCAGGACGTCTGTGACCCAGAGAGATTCTGCCGGTTTCAGGATTGAGAGCCTTGATATAAACCTCAAGGGTATCACCAACAGAAACTACATCGCTAGGCTGATGAATACGGCTCCAGCTGAGTTCAGAAACATGAACCATACCATCAATACCACCCAGATCAACGAATGCACCGTAGCTGGTGAGAGACTTCACTTCGCCGGTGTAAACATCGCCAACCTGTGCGCTCTCCCAGAACTTAGCCTTGGCAGCATCACGCTCAGTCTTCTGTACCTGACGGATGGAGCCGACTGCTCTGCGGCGCTGCTCATTGACATCAATGATGACAAAGCGAACATTCTGCTTTACCAGAACATTCAGATCCGCATCACGACCCAGACCGGACTGAGATGCAGGGATGAATACACGAACGCCATCGCAGCTGACAACCAGACCGCCCTTGATAACGCTCTGTACGGTGCCCTCAAGCACTTCACCGGCCTCTTTTGCCTTGAGGATATTCTCAAAGCCTACCAGCTCATCAACACGACGCTTGGAAAGCATTACAGTGCCTTCTGCATCGTTGACCTTGATCACGACCAGATCCAGCTCATCGCCAACCTTAACCAGATCGGAAGGCTTCTTGGAAGCGTCGTTAGTCAGTTCGGACAGCGTAATATAGCCAGTCTGCTTTGCACCAACGTCAACCATCACTTCGTTATTGCCGCTGATGGACGCAACGATGCCGACGACTCGATCTCCTGTATGTATTTTTTTTGTGAAGGTTTTGTCAAGCTCCTCCTCAAATGCAATTCGAAAGTCCTCGCTTTCAGGGATCGTGGTATCGGTGTCAAAAATTCCAGACATAGTTCTTTGAACCTCCTTAATGATGTGAGCGGGTGTACTGGCTCCGGCAGTAATTCCGATATACAAGTCTTCCTCTAAGCCCTGCGCAGCTTTTTGGGCAAGCGCAGTCTGAGCAGCTTTTTGCAGCTGCGGTGCGAGCGCTTCCAGCTCCTCCGGCTCTGCGATATGCCATGTTGGACAATTCCTGCGGCAGACATCATAGAGCTTTACGGTATTGGAGCTGTGCCTTCCGCCTGCTACGATCATCAGATCGGACTGCCGTGAGAGGACATCCGCATCGGATTGTCGAGCAGCGGTTGCATTACAGATCGTTTCAAATACCTGTATATCGGGGTGTGCTTCTGGCAGTGCCTTCATACACTCCCCCCATAATATTTTATTATACGTCGTTTGCGCGACAATTGCAAGGGTTTTTTTCAAATTTGAAAAAGTTCTATCAATAAAGCATTTCAGTTCGTTTTCATCGCAAAAAACTGTATAATTTTCGGCACAATGACCAACAATTCCCTGCACCTCCGGATGCGAAGCATCTCCGGCAATGAGAATATCATGGCCAAGCGCTGTTTGTTCTGATACAATTTTATGAATCCGAGCCACAAAAAGACAGGTAGCATCAATCACAGGATTGCCACGCTGCCGTAATGCTTCATATACCTCACGGCCTACGCCATGAGAACGAATTACCAGTGTTTCGCCCTCCTGCAATTCCTCCACCGAGGATACAATACGGGCGCCCTTCCGGAGCAGATCATCGACCACAGCATCATTATGGATAATGGGGCCTAATGTTGCCACACGATGTCCCTGTTCCAGCGCTTCATAGACCAACTTTACGGCCCGATCCACGCCGAAGCAGAAGCCGGCAGATTTTGCAGTTTGTATGATTACTTGATTCATGCAGCCTCTCTGTCTGCGATGCCATCGGAATCTGCCATAAAGCGTACAGCGCCGATTCCGTCACCGCTTCGATATTGATCATAGATTGTCAGCGTATCATAGACAGCCTCCATTGGCTGAGCGCCGTTGCAGCCTGCCACAACACAGATATATTCTTTTCCTTCTTTGGTTTTTGCCCATGTAGCCAAGCACTGTCCTGCCTGATCGGTGAAGCCTGTTTTACCGCCGCACACAGTGATATCATCCAGCTCAGTACCTGTCATACGAGAAAACAGGGTGCTGTGTACTGTCAGACCATTGGGATGCTGTACAGTTGCCGCAGTGGTATACTGATCTGTTGCCATAATTTGTCGGCAAAGCGGATTTTGCAGTGCATAGCTAAGAATACACGCAATTTCATTGACGGTACTGACATGTCTGTCATCATGGAGTCCTGTGCAGTTGACAAAATGTGTTTGTGTGAGTCCCATTTCCTTGGCATAGGCATTCATTTCCGAAACAAAAGCCTCAACACTGCCGGCGGTATAGATCGCCATACCCACAGCCGCATCGGCACCCGACGGCAGCATCATACCATACAGCATATCAATAATCCGACAAGGTTCTCCGCCTTGAAAGCCTGCACAAACTGCGGATTGCGCCCGTAGAGGACCAATCAGATCCCCATCCATGATATAGGCGTGATAGAGCTTGCTTTCCTCACCCAGCAGACGAATTACCGTCAGCATGGACATGATTTTGGTCAGCGATGCCGGATAGATTTGCTCATCCGCCTTGCGCTGCGCAATGAGAGTGTGGGATGCCGGATCAATGAGCGCTGCATTCCGAGCCAAAACCACAGATGCATCTGTCAGCGCAACGGTCTTGGTATCTGTCTGCGCCACAGGGGGATACAAGGTTGTAGTGGTGGTTGTTGTGGTAATTGCTTCGGTGGTTGTATTGGCAGTAGTTTGATTGGACTGTAATACCTGCAAGGCATCGGGCGAAGAGGAATTCTCATTCTTTGCACGATGGAATGCACCGCCAAAATAGCACAGCACCACAACTGCCAAAAACAGCAAAAATAGAATGCAAACAGCGGCTGCCAAAATGCGTCCGAGTTTCAATCGGCGCTTTGACGTTTTGGTATGATTCATATGCAGACTCCTCTTGTTTTACACAACATTTTCGCCCTGGCAATGTCTCACGATCAGACTTCGATCGCTTTTATCACTCCTGTGGTGCAATGGATTCCTCAGCGGCAGCTTCCGTTTCCGGCTTCGGCATTGTTTCCGGCTCCGGCGTTGTTTCCGTTGCAGGAGCACTCTGCGGCTTGCCGCAATAAATACAGAAGCGCGCATTGACTGCCAGCTGACGGCAGCAATATACACAGGGAACCGTTTCTTCGGGCGCTTTCCGTATCGGAGCAGGCTTTTCCACCACCGAAGGCACTTCCACAGATTCCATTTTGGTAGGTGCAACCGGCTTTGTGTTTTTATTCAGCAAAGCATCTACCTTCTGCTCTTCCGATCTGCGCAGCATCGCAGCAATAAACATCAATACAACACCGCAGATCACGCCAACAGCACCCAGTCCCCAATAGGGAGAAGCAATCGCATTCTTCAGCGCACTGAGTGATTCCGTGCCGTCGGGCGTAAAGGCACCGGAAAGAACCAAAATCACTGCGCTCAATAAGGTCACTGCGGAAGGGATCAAAATGGTCATTCCCATGCCCTTGAATGCGCCATCCCGCTTCTTTCCGGCATTCAGACGCACCTGCATCCAGCGCCAGAGCAGCAACAGCAGCAAGACAATATCCACAATGACACGAGGAATGCTCAGTCTCCAACGAGCCAGAGCACGCATTGCAGGAGAACCATACAGCACCGTCATGAGCTTGTTGACCACATGCAGCGGTTCTTCCAACGTATCCCGAAGCTCTTCTTTATCCTTCTCTTCAATGACCAGCATGCATTTGTCATACACATCGCCTTGGCTTTTCTCCACCAAGCCGACGATTTCATCTGTGGTGATTTGCACCACATCATTGCTTTCACCGCGCAGGAGCTGAGCATATGCTTTGATTTTTTTGACAACAAAATCCTCAATGCCCATACCTTGAATTGCAGCCTCTACATCCTCAACAAGGACAGCATCATCGCTGACGTATTCCTGGCGGATCATCTCCGCAACGGTTTCAGAGCCAATCGAAACCGCGGCAAGATTCGTTTCGCTCATTGCCTTGGAGATCTTCTCTGATTTGAGATAGGAGCGAATCGTCAGATTGGTCGCAATGCAGCCAATCAGAAATAATGTTCCGATCACGCACCAAAAACTGTGCCAGCCACAATAGGCGCCGGAGCGCACTCTTTTCTTACCGCAGGCACTACAGATGCCCTTGCTGTCATAAGCAGCACCACAAGGACATTGTGCAGCAGTTCTTCTTGCCATTTTCTTCATCCTCTTTTCTCATGTTTTCATCCGAATCGGTAAGCCGAATCGTTATTATTATAACATACAAAAAAAGGATTTGTCAACGATGCCAACGGTCGAAAAAGCACGGAATCAGGCACTGGTTTTCATATTTCTGTCAGCAATCTCAAAGCTCTCTCTGCAATCCTGCACAGAAAATCAAAGTGCCTCTTGGGTGTAGCTGGTACAATTTCATAGAAGATAAGCAAGATATTCCAAGCACCGTTGAATCCGCTCTGAATTTTAACAAATTGTAAATTTTTGTTTTTTCGTATTGATTGTATCATATATTTTCTTAAAAAACAATCAGCAAATTCCTTAGGATTTGATTAAGATTTTCCATGCATCCTTTGCTTTGATTTTTGATCTGTTTGGTATGGCTTTGAAAAATATGGGCAAGCTATCTGTGCAAAACCAACCGAAGGGGGATTTCTCCAGTGGCTACGATCGATTCTCAAAAATGCGCCATCATCGGATGCGGTCAAGTCGGCGCATCCATAGCCTTTACTCTGGTACAAAGCGGACTGTTTTCCGAGCTTGTGCTCATTGATATCAATCGGGAAAAAGCAGAAGGCGAAGCCATGGATCTGATGCATGGCGTACCCTTTGCAGCGCCTGTATCCGTATATGCCGGTGATTACTCGCAGATTGCCGACTGCGGTTTGATCATTCTCGCTGCCGGTGCCAATCAGAAACCCGATGAAACGCGTCTGGATCTGGTACACCGCAATACTGCCATCTTTCGTAATCTGATTCCACAGATCACATTCTATAACCGCAATGCCATTCTGCTGGTGGTATCGAATCCTGTAGATATCCTCACATACGTCACATTGCAGGAATCCGGCTTTCCGGAAAACCGTGTCATCGGAACCGGCACGGTTTTAGATACCGCCCGCTTAAAGCAGCTGGTCGGCAAGTATCTTGGCATTGACAGCCGCAGCGTGCACGCTTTTATCATCGGTGAGCACGGCGATTCAGAGCTTGCTGTCTGGAGCAGTGCCAATATTTCCGGTGTGGATCTGGATGATTTCTGTACACTTGCCGGCCAATCTGAATCGCATGATGCCCTGCATCAGCTCTATGAAGAGGTGCGTGACAGTGCCTATGAGGTCATCAAGCGAAAGGGTGCCACCTATTATGGCATCGCTATGGCAGTGCTGCGTATTGCAAGAGCAATTATCCGAGATGAGCATTCCGTGCTGCCTGTTTCCTGTTATGTACGGGGACACTATGGCATGGATGATATCTGCGTTGGCGTGCCTGCCATCGTCGGCAGCGAGGGCATTGAGCGTGTGCTGGACATTCCGCTGAACGATTACGAGCAGACACAACTTCTGCATAGTGTCACTCAGCTGAAAGATGTGCTTCGCACGCTGCCCGATCAAAACGGCACAGTATCGTAATATGCCGTATTTCTTCCCATGAAAAAAGCTGCTTCTGATGAAAATCAAAAGCAGCCTTTTTTATTTGTTTATGTCCTTGTAAAATCGTGTTTTCGCAATGCAGATTACTTTTTGTCATCACTTTTCTTTTCTGCAGCCGGTACGATTCCCTTCTGACGAGCAGCCTTGCGCTCTTTTTCAGCGGCCTGTTTTTCCTCCATCTGCGTGATGTTCTCATGGATCGCCCATTTCTTCACACGAATCTTACTGCGCTCACCGCCGGTTTCCATGACAACGGTATCCTCAGCAACACGAATGACAATGCCGATCAGACCGCCGGCAGTACAAATCTCATCACCGATGCGGACATTCTCACGCATCTTCTGAGCCTCTTGCTCACGCTTTTTCTGCGGGCGGAACAAAATCAGATACATCAACAAAATTGCAATAGCAAGCGGAAGCACACTGACAAGCAAATCGCTCCACACATTGCCTGTTGCAGAACCACCGCTGCCGGAATTGGTTGTGCCGCCATCAGCAAACGCAGTCAGAGTCAACATTGTTGCTGTGGATACTACGCTCATTGCAGCAATCAGCAGTTTTGTACACTTACGAGTAACATGATTCATCATAACACAAACCTTTCTCTACCACATATGGGAAATTGATCCATACTATTATACCACGTGAAATCTGATTTTGCAAGCATATTTCATATTTTTTTGCATCACGAATCAATGGCTTGAATTAGTTGTCTTGCAGATTATAGGGTTCTTCCTCATTGTTCAATGCAGAATCTAGAATCTTGCCAAAAAAGGCGGCAGGATTTCGCAGAATGCGCTCCGACAGTTCCTCGGCAGCGCTGCGATCCGGTGTACGAATCCGCAAAGAAAACATTTCTTCAGTACGATCCCGACACTCCAGACAAAGAATACAACCGCCATCCACCGCTTCATAATCAATTGTCAGATCACGCAGAGCACGCTGCCGTGCTGCATATCGCAGCGCAGTCAGCACAACACGATCCCGCATGGGCTTTGCAATATAGCGGCGCATATTCTTCGCGCAAGCAATGCCAATTTCTGTTAACCGATATGCCGTGCCATCGTCTGTCTGCACAAGTTCCAGCGATTGATTCTCCAGCAAAAAGCCAATGGCATCCGTGTAGAGAAAGTAGGTGATATATCCATTGCCCACAACCATATCATATAGCCAGTTTTCGGGCACAGAATCTCCAAGCCGATGCAGTACAATACACAACAAAATCCGCACCATATGAGGATCATTGAGCCGCATCGGGTTCAATTCGGGATATTGTCTTGGCTTCGATACGGTAGGGGTTGGTGCTTTTGATTCCGGGAAAAATGATAACTGTCCCGGCAGTGGAATCAGCTCAGAATCCGGAATAGGAAACAGCACTTGTTCCTCCACAAAAACACCTCCTATGACGTTCAAACAAAATTAGGATAATCCAACAAATGGGATACCAAAGCAATACAAGCAGCGGCTTCCACCGCAGCCACGGCTTCCGGAACCAAACATGGCTTCGGATTCAATGCGGATGGAAGCACTTCATTGGACATTGCGGAATAGTCAACCGTTTCCTGCGGCTTTGCAATCGATGCCGCTGGTTTGATTGCCACACGAAATGCAATCGGCATACCGGATGAAATTCCACCCAAAATACCGCCATGATGATTGCTTCTTGTCATCACATGACCATGCTCATCCACATAAAACGGATCATTGTGCTGGCTGCCGGTCATTTTTGCAGATGCAAATCCCGCACCAAACTCAAGACCGCGCACTCCAGGAATCCCAAAGGTCAGTTGTGCAATGGTATTTTCGATACCGTCAAAAATCGGAGAGCCGACGCCCGCCGGCACACCAATCGCATAACAAGCAATTGTGCCGCCCAAGGATTCACCGCCATCTGCTGCACGCTGAATATCATTCAGCATTCGTCTGCCTTTGCTGTCATCCTGCACAGCAAAGGCTTTATTCCGAATCGAAAGCAGCTCTTCACGGGTTACATTGGTAGGAGAAAGCGGTTTATCCTGTGTTGTATGGATCGATGCAATATGCGCACCGACATAAATTCCTCTGCGTTCCAGCATCTGCTGACATACTGCACCGGCAAAGCAAAGAGGAATGGTCATTCTCTCAGACAAATGTCCACCACTGCGGACATCCGCAAATCCACGATACCGCATGGCACCGGTATAATCCGCATGTCCGGGACGGGCAATGCGTGACATACTGCGATAATCCAGCTGTTCAATGGTTTTGGGGTTATTCAGAAATGCGCACAGCGGTGAACCGGTTGTTCTGTTTTGCACCAATCCGGACAAGATCTGCGGCATATCGGCGGGTTGCGGCATAGGAATACCATCCCCTTCCGCAGGAATGGGACGATTCCGACGCATCATAAACCGAGCCAGATCCTCCAACGCAACATACTCACCGGGCGGCAGATTATCCAATACTACGCCGATTGCCGGACCCTCTGCTTCACCAAACAAGGAAATAGATATGCGATGATTCCAAATTGAAGCCATAGTTCCCTCCATATTCCGCCATATCAGCGTAATTCATAGAACTATTATATCATAATCCCCGAAAAATGGCAAGTAGATTCTCATCGAAATAGAAAAAGCCGGAGAGATCAGGATCTCTCCGGCTTCAAAAATTATGAATTAGAAAGGATCGAAAATGAGAAATTACTTTCTCTTCTTGCGAACTACTACAGCAGTAGCAGCAGCGGTCAGCAGACCAGCAAATGCCAGAGCGACACCTGCATCACCGGTAGGAACATCGGGAGCAGTGGTGGTAGACTCGGTAGTGGTGGTCTCCTCA